>CAZCPS010000020.1:0-12350 GCA_964499895.1 uncultured bacterium
CGCGCCTTTTTCTCAGGGTTTTTCATCCTTACCGCCGCTCAAAAACAATTGATTGAGCCTATTCTTATGGGAGAAAATGTCATATTACAGGCAGACACAGGAGCCGGGAAAACTGAGGCTGTCCTTGCCCCGGCAACTGAAAAGCTCATGACACACCCTGATCATTTTACCATCATCTACATTGTACCTACCCGGGCTTTAGCTCTGGATATGAATCGAAGGATTAAGCCTGTCTATCAGAAGTTAGGGTTGAAATCCGGCATTCGAACGGGCGATGGAAAACACTTTCTTGATGCAAGGCCACACCTCCTCATCATGACTCCCGAATCACTGGATGTGATGTTGGGAAGCTCGAATCGGAGTAATAAATATTTTTTGAAGCATGCACATATGATGATTATTGATGAGATACATGTGTTTCTCACATGCGACCGTGGGCGTCAGCTATCGCATCTGCATCGCCGGCTTGCCCTGCAGTCTGCCGGATTGCTGCAAACCATTGCATTGTCCGCTACTATTGACAACGCGGAAGATATCATACGGCTTTTAAATCTTGATAAGCGCCCCTTTTACTACAGACAGCCTGTTGCCAGGATATTGCAACCGTACTGGGTACACATTGAAGATGAGCAGCGAGAATTGTCGCTCTTTTTTGATGATTTGCATCGCAAATCGGGCTGTCAAAAACTTTTAGTGTTTGCAAATAGTCGAAAAAAATGCGAACAATTATACAGTATTCTGAATCAGAAGGGTGTTTTTTTTAAAAAAACCTCTTTACATTACTCTAATTTATCTACTCAAGAGAGAAAATTTATTGAGGCTTCATTTAGAAATGAAAAAACAGGGGTATGCATAGCCACAAGCACCCTAGAGTTGGGGATTGATATTGGAGACATAGACGGCGTAGTGCTGATAGGGCCGCCCCCTTCTACAATGGCTTTTTTACAAAGAATCGGACGCGGCAACCGGCGTCAGCAGCATATTAACTTTTGGGGTGTTTGCTATGGACAAAACGCAGGGATGCAACTTGTTCGTTTTTTAGCTTTGTTTGAACTCGCTAAAGAACACCGGGTGGAAAAAGGCCCCTGTTCAGATAATTACAGCGTGTTAGTACAGCAAATTTTATCCTGTCTCTATGAAAAAAAAGTATTATCAATAGATTCATTAGCCCGGCTGTTCAAGGATAATCCGGAGGATTTAACCTGTATTTTTCATCACATGGTTGCCAGCAATTGGCTCAAATTGACACGGCAGCCCGGAATATATGCTGGAGGATGGCGTTATTTTTCATCATTGAGAAAAAGGCAAATATGGAGCAATTTTCCACGGGCCGATAAAGAATATGCTGTGATTTTGAAATATGAAAAAATTGCTGTTTTGCCGCTAACTACGGTAAGACAATTAGAGGTAGGAGATATTGTTCGGTTAACAGGAAAAGTGTTAAAAGTTCTGCAAATTAAAGAGCAGAAGACTGTTCTCGAGGTTTGGGTTGAAGAGTCAAAGAAGGCCGATAGCAAGGAATTGATTTGGCTGGGATTTGAAGCACCAACTTCTTTTGAAACGGCGCAAAAAATGAAAGAAATTCTTTTAGGCAAATTTATACCCCAGGGTCTTTTAAACCGCACCGGGCGGCTTCTGGAAAATGAGAGAGAAAAAATAGCAGGGTCTGATAAATTACCAAATGGTATTAGGATCCATCAACTTGTAAATGGAACATACCGCTATGAAACATTTTTAGGATCGGTTGCAAATTATTTCCTTCACCATCTCATTGAGAGGCAAATTGCCTTTCAGATGCAACGCTTATCGATAGATTTTGATGAGACAGGTATTGAATGTAACAAATTGATCTCTTTCGAAGCCTTAAACATTCCCCTTACAGCTGAACAATTTCAAGAATGGGTTTTATCCCATTTATCATTGCTTAAAAAAGAATTTTCGTGGAACAGTTGGTTACATTGGTTGCCGGAAGAGTACCAACGAAAAGAGATTACCTCTCGTCTCTATGACCCCAGGGTCTTAAAACACTTTCAGCGGTGAAAGAAAATTTAGATCATTACATATCATTTGTCAAAAAGATCTAAGACGCACTATGCTAGTGCTGTGAATAGATGATATTTGCTGAAATTGTTAGGAATTGGACGGACTCATAGCCCGCAGAATCGCAGGTTCAAGTCCTGCTTGCCCCACATGTTTTATGAGCTTATTTATCAATAAGATAGAGTTGGATTATATCTGAGTGGAACAAGCTTTCTGCAATATCTGCGCCGCCGACTCTCGCAAAATCGGCTTAACGCAATCCAAAAGAGAGCAACCCTTATTATCCTTTGTTGTCACATTTGCACCTTCTTTAATAAGTAGTTTAGCTGACTTCACCTCATAATATTTAAAGGCATAAAATAAAGGAGTGCACCCTTTATTATCTCTCGCTTCAATGTCAACTCCTTTTTCCAACAATAACGGAATTAATTGGGACCCTCCATGCTTTAGAGAATAATGCAATAGCGTGCGGTCCTTGTTATCCTTTGCAGCCACACTTGCTCCTTTCATAATAAGTAGTTGAGCCGCCCCCCTGTGTCAGCGTACTTGTCACATTTAGTTAAACTAAAGGAGTTTTAACAAATGTATACAAGATATTCAAAAGAGTTTAAAATAGAAGCTGTTAGAAAGGTTTTGTTAAGAAGTAAAGGATTATCAATAGCTTCGGTAAGTCGTCTTATTGGAGTAAAGATTCCTACTTTACATGGATGGGTAAAAGAAATGACCAATACAAGTAGAAAAGAATCCCCCACTAGTGGGGGGGGGGGAATTCAAAAAAGTCCTTGCACATGGACTTCTGCCGAAAAATTTGAGGCTATCATGGGCGCTGCAAAGCTTTCTTCAGAAGATCTTGGAGAGTATTGTCGCAAACAAGGAATTTTTCCCCATCATTTAGAGGCGTGGAAGGTTGAATTTATCGAATCCCAAGACAAATCAAGGGGGCTCAATGGAAAAGAGGTAAAAGACCTTAAAAATGAGGTTAAATCACTAGCCACTGAATTAAGACGCAAAGAGAAAGCTTTAGCCGAGACCGCCGCCTTATTAGTGCTTAAAAAAAAGCACACTGTCTTTGGGGAAACAACGAGGAAGATTGATTTCCGAAAGTGATAGAATAAAGGTATTAGAATTGATTGAAGAGGCTAGGAATGCAGGGGTGCTACAATGTTAGCAACATTACAACGATTGGGTGTTGTGCCCTCATTTAGCCGACCTGGAGTTAGTAACGACAACCCCTATTCCGAATCCCTTTTTAAAACCCTAAAATATACTCCGACATATCCTCAAAAACCTTTTGCAACGATACAAGCAGCAAGGGAATGGGTGAGCTGCTTTGTAAAATGGTATAATAATGAGCATTTGCACAGTGGGATTAAGTTTGTTACCCCTGCCCAAAGGCACATGGGATTGGATGAATCGATTCTAAAGAATCGAAACGCTGTATACCTGGCGGCAAAAAGTAAATGTCCTCTTAGGTGGAGCAAGAATACCAGAAATTGGGATAAAAAAAATGAGGTGCTGTTAAATCCAGAAAGATGTAAAAATATTGATCACAAGTTGAAGGTGGCGGTTTAAAAACAAATCATGCGACAAGTATCCTGACAATTACCAGAAGCGCCAGATTTTACTGTGGTTTTAAACTAAATGGAAGATTTTTTTATGGATATAGATGATAAAATTCGCAAAATTGAAGCTTTGATTGCCGGAACTTCGATCGAAGGCGCGCGCATAGCCGCCGGACTGGCAAAACTGCGCCTTCAGGAAAAAACAGCCGAGCAACCTCTTGAATATTCTATCAAGACGGATGGCCAATGGAAAAAAAGGCTGTTCATGGCCATTTGTCAAAAACATGGCCTTCATGCGTTTCGCTATTCGGGCCAAAAACATACTACTGTCATGGTGCGCGTGAACAAGCCTTTTATGGAGCAGGTCCTTTGGCCGGAGTATGTCCGCCATTCCCAGGCATTTGATGAACTCGCTTCCGAAATTCTTAATGATCTTATCAACAAAATCCATTGCGTCGGCGATGAGGTTGAGGTTATAGATATCACACCTTAGTGTGTGACTGAAGCTTAGTCATTTATACTAAAAAGGTTGAAATGGGTTTTTCCCCTGCGGCAGTCAAAAAAAAAGAGCAGGAACAGCAAATTCTTTTACCAACGGTATAAACATGTCAATTGAATTCAATTTGCAATTTCAAAAGGCGCTCGATCTTTTAGAAAATAGCGAAAGCCATCTTTTTATTACCGGTAATGCCGGCACCGGAAAGTCTACATTGCTCTCATATTTTGTGGCGCACACCCGGAAAAAGGTGGCTGTTTTGGCGCCTACCGGGGTTGCGGCTTTAAATGTCAGGGGAGAGACGCTCCATTCATTTTTCCGGTTTCATTCAGGCATTACGGTGGAGGAAGCGAAAAAGCGGGGCCATAAAGTAAAAAATGATGCTCTCTATAGGGAAATTGAACTTATTGTTATTGATGAAATTTCCATGGTGCGAGCTGATTTGCTGGATTGTGTCGATGTCTTTTTACGAGCTGTTCTTAAAAAAAATAGCGTGCCTTTTGGCGGGGTTCGTATGGTTTTTATTGGCGATTTGTATCAGCTTCCTCCGGTAATGAAGGGAGAGGCGAAAAAATACTTTTCGGTTGTTTATAACAGCCCCTATTTTTTTTCCGCGAAAGTGATGGAAAAAGCCGATTTTTCCTTTTTGGAATTGGAAAAGATCTACCGGCAAAATGACCCTGTTTTTATTGAGAAGCTGAATGCGATTCGGAAAAACCGGACAGAAGAGGCTTTGGCTTATTTCAATCAGAGGGTCAGTCTATATCCTGAGAACGATGCCGGCTTTATTTATTTGACCGCTACCAACAGGGCGGCAGAGCGGATTAATTTGGACAAGCTGGAGAAGCTGCCGGGAAGCGTTTCGGCGTTTAGAGCGGAAACGGAAGGAAATTTTGATGAATCTATGGCCCCTACCGATCCAAATCTGCTGTTGAAAAAGGGTGCTCAGGTAATGTTTTTGGCTAATCATACGCAAGGGCTGTGGGTTAACGGGACTCTGGGCGTAGTTAAAACAATCTCGAACGAGGGAATATTTGTCGAAATTTACAGCGGCGGCTCTGTTTGGGTGGAACGGCACGATTGGGAACTTTGCCGATATGTTTTTTCCGAGAAAACCAGAACTTTAGAGAAAGAAAAGGTTGGATCATTTCTGCAATTTCCTCTTCGTCTGGCTTGGGCTATTACTGTCCATAAAAGCCAGGGGAAAAGTTTTGACAAGGTAATTATTGATTTAGGCGCAGGTTTTTTTGCGCATGGCCAGGCTTATGTTGCCCTAAGCAGATGCCGGTCAGTGGAAGACATGATTTTGAAAAGCCCCCTCAAAAAAGGGCATGTGCTGACCGATTATCGCGTGCCGAATTTTTTAACCGGACGGCAATATGAGATAGCTCAAAAGAGTTTCTCAAATGAGCAGAAAATCGAGATCATCGGCAATGCTATAAAAGAGGGGCGAACACTGGAGATTGTTTATCTAAAATCCAGTGACGAGAAATCTTTCCGCGCTATTAAGCCCGTATATATGGGCCCGATGGAATATAAAAAGACTCGTTACCATGGAGTAGAGGCTTTTTGTCTGATGAGACAGGAAAAAAGAGTTTTTCGCATTGATCGCATTTTAGAGATCAAATAGATCCGGACTTTCTACTCAATCTCAGCCGCTTCGGTATATAGTGCTGACAAAACTTACGATCATGTACTAAGAACGCGCGGTAAAAAAGCCGCGTCTAAAGTTCATGGCGTTAAAAAAGAGACCTTGCTTGCCTGCGGATGTCCCGGGACGGTTTCTAGAGAGATTAAAAAAGAAAACAAGCTTGACAATAGATTCCCTGAATCTTTTGACCGGTCAGAGCTTTCTCAATGGCCGATTCAGCTTAGGTTGATTTCGCCGTTAGCTCCTTATTTCAATGAATGCGATTTATTGATTGCTGCCGATTGCAGCGCTTTTAGCATGGGAAGTTTTCATAAAGCACTTTTAAAAAATAAAAAGCTTGCGATAGCATGTCCAAAACTGGATGAAAAAAAGGAATATGTTGCAAAACTTTCAGAACTTCTTAAACACAATACGATCTATTCGTTGACGGTTGCTGTCATGTCCGTCCCTTGCTGTGGAGCACTTTTTGAAATTGTTAAAACAGCTGTTGAAGAAAGCGGGAAAAATATAGCTATCAAAAAGATTGTTATTGATATAGAAGGAAATATATTTTGAGCCTTCCTCACATTGTAAACATTCTCCGGATGGCCGGGTTTTACGCCGTGAAGGATAAGAAAGGACTAGTGCTCTGTCAATATTAAAATTTAGGATTGTGCTAGCGCGAAAGCTCCTGCGAAGCGGCGATTGCGAGTCGGTCTTGTATTGATTAATACTAACCGACTCGCAATCGTCACTTCCCAGGGCTTTGGCGCCGCACAATCCTAAATTTTAACATTGACAGAGCACTAGGTTGAACAATTATCACTAAATTTAAGGAAGGCCTTTATGTTTTGTTATCAGTGTCAGGAAACTTTGAAAAATAAGGGTTGTACGGCAAGCGGAATCTGCGGCAAAAGCGATGATACCGCCAACCTGCAGGATCTACTTATATATATTCTTCAGGGTATTTCTCTTTATGCGACAGGGTTAAAAGATGAAGAATTTGATGTCAGAAAATATGGAGTCTTTTTATGCCAGACTTTATTTGCAACAATAACAAATGCAAATTTCGACAATATTAAAATCGAAGAGTTAATAAAAAAGAGCATTAGCTTAAGAAACTGTTTGAAAGATATTTCCAAAGTTAAAATTGAGCATGATGCAGCCATCTATGAAGATAATGACACGGAAAATTTTTTAACAAAGGCTATCAATATCGGAATACTAAACTACAGTAATGATGAAGATATCCGATCATTAAAAAGCGCTATTTTATATGGTGTCAAAGGTCTTGCTGCATATACAGACCATGCGGCAGTTTTAGGATTTTATAACAATGAAATATTCAGATTCATGTTCCGATCCCTGGCGGCGATTGCAAAAAACAGTTCAAAAGAAGAATTACTGGATATACTGATGCAGACAGGAGAAACCTGCGTTAAGGCTATGAAGCTTTTGGATACGGCTAATACTTCAGTATATGGTCATCCGGAAATGACAAAAGTAAAAATTGGAGTTAGGAAAAATCCGGCGATACTGATCTCAGGGCACGATCTAAAGGATATGGAAGAACTTTTAGAACAGTCAAAAGAGAGTGGAGTTGATATATATACACATGGTGAAATGCTTCCTGCCAATTATTATCCCAAATTTAAAAAATATACGCATTTGGCCGGAAATTACGGAGGCTCATGGTGGGCGCAAAATAAAGATTTTGAGACTTTTAACGGCCCCATACTGATGACGACAAACTGTATCATACCGGTTAAAGATTCTTATAAAAACAGGATTTTCACTACCGGGATGACCGGCTATCCAAATATAGAGCATATTCCGGATAGGGCTGATGGGAAAAGTAAAGATTTTTCCAAGATAATATCTCTTGCCCAAAAATCTCTTCCTCCCCGGGAGATAGAAACAGGTGAACTCATTGGAGGGTTTGCTCATCATCAAGTTATCAAGCTTATTGATAAAATTGTTGAATTGATTAAATCGGGTGAAATAAAACGGTTTATTGTCATGGGAGGCTGTGATGGCAGGTTTGCAGCCAGAGAATATTATACTGTTCTTGCGCGGAAGCTTCCCAAAGATACAATTATCTTAACAGCCGGATGTGCAAAATACAGATATAACAAGCTTAACCTGGGAACTATTAAGGGTATTCCAAGGGTTTTAGATGCAGGGCAATGCAATGATTGCTACTCTTTAGCTCGACTTTGTACATTTTTAAGCTTTGATTTCAATAAGATCTTGATTTTCTATGACTTACCGCTTTCCGCGGTAGGCTTGAATCAAGCCATCCGGAAAAGCGGTAAGTCATAGAAAGTCAAAAGCTTGCAGAAATCATGCTTCAAAAATGTACAAAGTCGAGTTTAGCAGTTATTGCGTTAAAGCTGAGAGAAGCTTTGAATTTAAAAGATGTCAATGATTTGCCGCTTTCATTTAATGTCGCATGGTATGAGCAGAAGGCCGTTGCTGTTCTTTTGGCTTTGTTAAGTCTGGGATTCAAAAATATAAGACTCGGACCAACTATGCCTGAATTTCTATCTAAAAATGTGCAGGAACTGATTGTTAAAAAATATAATGTTAAAACAATAACAAATGATCCTGATGCGGATATCAGTGCAATGATGTTGGGAAATTGAAGCTCGTAGCGCAACAATCATTCTGTATACCGAAGCAACCTGAAGAATCGGAATTTCAGCAGCTTTGAACTTGCCCAAAACCGATTCTTCAGATTGCTTCGGGTATATCTTCATCTTATATTTTCAAATGATCGGAATTGCCAAGGCAGAAACAGCTCGCGCCAATCTGCAGGGATAGGCTAATCTACTTTGCGTTTGATTTTTTTCTATACGCGTCATATTTCTTCTCCTATTTTAAATATTGTCAGAATAGCGCATCAAAACTATTTCTTTGAGATCAACCGGTTTTTTGCAAGATGCCTTAACCGAAAGTGAGGTGAAGCGCGGGAGCACATTGATAATCTTGCAAAATACACATGCCGGCTCTCTTAAAAATTAGAGACAGAAATTTTAATTCATGATATTTAATATTTAAAAAGTCACCAAATGAGTAAATTATGTTCTCAAAACGAATTTTAGGAATAATTGCAGCAATCTTAGGCGCCTCCTTAATACTTTCCTCTTTCTATATAAAAAATCGCGTAAGCGAAGGAAGAGGGAAAATCTCTGAAGCAGAGGATAATATTCAAAAAGGAAAGCTGCTCTTTTCTTTAAATCCCCTGACCAAAGAAATTGGTGAAAGCCTCTCAGATTCAGCTGAAATAAAAATCAAGGAAGGATCTGCCAAAGCTGACCGATATGAAACCCTTGCCTTATGGTTTCAAATCGGCGGCGGCGCATTCGTAATTATAAGCGCCGGTTTAATATTCATGGGTAGGAAAAAGCACAAAATCATCTGATCTATACCGAAACAACCTGAAGAATCGGTATACAGTAAAATAATTAATGGAAAAGCAGAATTTTTGTGTCTTCTAAAGAAATAGCGATTTTACGCCAAAGCCGGATTCTCCGCCAGACGGGCAATGAGGCTTAGTCTGCCTTCAATCTCTTCCATTGAAATAACCTCTTCTGAAGTTATCTTTTTAGCCATACCTTCCAGTTCCTGACTCAAAATACCGCCTACTCCACTCCTGATTCTCATTTTTTTAGCAATTAATTGATTACTCGCAATCACATCGCGCACCAGGCTATGCGACTCATCCATCACACGCATAAGTACTCGCGTACTTTGCAAATCGCGATATTCGGGATGCAGCTTGCAAAACTCCTCAAACTTCTTTGCAATCACTGGATACGCCTTAACCCAATAACTTTTGGAATCAGCATTTCCTTTTTGTCTTTCCGTCTGCTTTATGTCATCGAAGAGAAAGTTGATCACGGCCGCTTCATCCGGCGCCAGACTTTTCAGCATCTGCTCAATCTGTCGGCGTCTAAAATAAAAATCTATGTCGGCTTCGTTCGGCGAAGCGGTTCTTTCCTGAAGAAATTGGTCAGTAAAATCTTCCTTCAAAAAAGTTTCAGCAACACTCATGCCTACAGCATAACAGTCAGAAAAAGGAGTGCTGTAAAGATGTTCCGATAAAACATCTCGCCTTCCGTAAGAGCCCCCTAAATAATACCCTGCCTCGCCGCCGGTATCAAAGTCAGCTAAAAACCCCTTAAATTTAGCCAATCCATTGCTATATTCCAAAAATACATTATCAGCTTTAAAATCCCTGTGCACATAGCCCAATTTATGAATTTCTTTCAGGGTATAGGCCATTTGCGAAAAGATCTCCATCCTGTTGGCCAAAGTAAAGGCTCGCTCTTTCCCCGCCACGGATAGCTTTTCACCCGGCCGGTAACGAGCGGGCATAGTACCGCTATAACGCTTCGTACTCATATCAATGAATCTATCAACCTTTTTCCTTAATATAACCGGAACTTCTGCAATCAAGGCGTCCGCCGGCAGCCGCGCCTTAAGTTCGCTTTGGAGCCGCACTCCCGCTTCAGCAATTTGCATAGATACACTTGATTTAGCCCTAGCATGCGCTCTAGGACTGGCTATCACTCGTCTTTCACCTTTTTCTTTCTTCAGCTCTATGCGCAACAAGGTTGACTTTTTAACCCGTTTGACGCCACCTTTGCCAAGCAATTCTTTTCTGGGATGTATTACCGTCACCTCCACAAAAGGTGCGGTTTTGTTATGAGCCGGAATATAGCGCAAATGAAACGAGCATGGAGAGTCCCGCCTTACGCCTCTCATCGGGTTCAGCTTGGAAAGCCAGAATCCCTCCGCAAGCATCTGTTTGCCTCTTGCAGAAGACAAGGCGCTATTGATATGGATAATAATTTGAGCCGACAGATTATTGATTTGCAAGGGCAAAAGCACACCATTTAACTCAGTTTGCAAAAATGAATTAATTTGGCCAGGCAAAAGCGTTCTTTGTTCACTCTGATGTCGCCGCACCGCTTTTTAAATAATCTTGGCTTTTTCAGCAACTTTACCAACATTACTTACGCTTGCTTGCGTAGCCTTAGCAACAAATTCGCTTAAAGAAGTGATCGTTTTCTGCATGCTATTGAAAGCTTTTTTCTCGCGGAAAGAGAGTTCCTTGTTAGAAAAAAGCACCCCGTTGACTATCGAGCTGACAATCTCTAACCCCTTCGCCGCCTGATCCCGTGTCAACTTTCCCGCGTGAATATCGGCTTCCAAATTACTAACCATACCCCTAATCATATCTATTTGCATGTGTAGCCCCTTTTATAATTTCGGCTTATATGCATTTAGATTAAAAATCAACTGCCATTCAAAAATTTAACATTTATACCGAAACAACCTGAAGAATCGGATTTTCGGCGGCGCCAAAGCCCCCTATTTTAATGTTGACAGAGCTCTAGAGTTAATAAATAAGAATCACCGTTTTGCTGGTAGCAAAAATCGGAGACATGAAAAAGATCCGCGATACTTTTGCCTGCATGGATGCGCATAATGGCTTCGGCCAGGAGCCTGGCTGAGGAGATTTGCGTGACATTTCGGGGCATAATGCCTTTAAGAGGAATGGTGTCGGTTACTATCATTTCGTCAATTTCGGACGCGGCGATGCGTTGCAGAGCCGGCCCCGAAAATACCGGATGGGTAATACAGGTAAAAATTCTTTTAGCTCCAAACTCCTTAAGTTTTTTTGCCGCCTCAACAAGCGTGCCGGCCGTGTCGCAAATATCATCAACTATAATAACATTGCATCCTTCCACATTACCAACCAATGTGACTTGGGATATCTCTCCCGGAGCAGCTCTTTCTTTAATGATCATAGCCAGCGAGGCTTTAAAACCGGTTTTCTCCAAGGCTTCCTTGAATTTTTTAGCTCTGTCGACGCCGCCCGCGTCAGGTGAAACAATAACAATATTATCAAGATTTAGCTGAACAAGATAAGGAATAAAAATAGCTGTTGAGTATAAGTTGTCAACAGCAATGTCATGAAAAAAACCCTGAATCTGCCCGCAGTGCAAATCAATCATAAGCACGCGGTCGACGCCGGCTCTTTCCAAAAGCATCGCTATGTCGGAAGCGGAAATGGGTACGCCCGAAGAGGTTTTACGGTCTTGCCGGGCATAGCCGAAATAAGGGATTACGGCAGTAATAGATTTAACGGAAGACCGCTTCAGTGTTCTGATAGTCAAATAAAGTTCCATTAACACATCGTTGATGGAAGAGTCCGTAGTTGAGCAGGTGGAGTTAACGATAAAAACTTCTTTATTACGCACATTTTTAAGAATGTTAACTCTAATTTCCCCATCATTGAATCTACTGACGAGCATAGGGCTAACAGGCACGCCTAGTTCATTGCTGATTTCGCTAACCAGCGCTTTGGAGCTATTGCCGGCAAAAAGCAAAAATGGTTCCGCCTCTTCATCAATTTCACTAAATCCAATTGAAAATGACAGACAAAAGAAAAACAATGCTAAAGACTTCATGTCAAAGATCCTAAAAATATTTTATAAAGATATAGCAAGGTTTTAATTTTTTAAAAAGAATTTTTTAAGAAAACCGCCAACAACCTTTAAGCTCGACTTTGTACATTTTTAAGCTTTGATTTCAATAAGATCTTGATTTT
>CAZCPS010000021.1:0-12233 GCA_964499895.1 uncultured bacterium
ATGTAGAGTTCTTTAACTTTGTTTAAAGCGGTGTGGAATGTTTCCCTGTTAAAAAAGTCGCCCTCGTTAACGCCCAGTTCACCGTTTAGTTTGGCTGTCTTGATGATTTTATTGCCGGTCCAGATGATTTTGTTGATTTTGGGGATCGGCCAGACGGTGATCTTGATGCAAAGCGAGCCGTCCGCTTCTTTGATTTTGGGCCGGATTTTGCTAAATTCACCCGAGAGCATTTTCAGGTCTTTGTCAAAAAGCTGCTGGGAAAAAAGATCGTCTTTGCGAGTCAGCATTCTTTCGAGGATTTTGCCGGTATCAAAAACGGCGTCGGGATCATTGGTTTTGACGATTATTTCGATTTGCGAAATGCTTTTTTCCGTAAGGTCGGCCGCGGCGGCGGGAGCGCCAATCAATGTTAATAGCATGGAAAAGAGCAGCAGCCATGAGTTGCGGCCTGGACAAAAAACAAGTTTTCGTAGTGTTTTGGGCATCATTTCTTCCTGTTACTTATTCGGAATGTTCGCGCGCCAATTTTTTGCAAAAAAATAAAAAAGAGGCTGCAAGATCAACATCCTTAGGTTAGGATTATAGAAAATAAAGCATAATTAAAGCAATAAGACTGTCAAAAGTTTTGCCTTCCCGAAAGCGCTCTCGCCAATGTGCCGCCGTCTATGTATTCCAAACTGCTGCCGACCGGCAGGCCAAAAGCCAGCCGGGAAATTTTCAGATTTTTAGGCTGCAAATGGTTTTTTAAGAAGAGCGCCGTCGCGTCGCCCTCCAGCGTTGAGTCCAGCGCCAGTACGACCTCTTTCACCGAGCTTTTATCAAGGCGCGCTTCGAGTTTTTCCAGATGCAGTTTTTCAATGCCGCGGCCTTCCATCGGCGAAAGCAGACTGTCTATTACATGGTATAGTCCGCGGTAAATGCCGGTATTTTCTATAAGATAGGCGTCTTTGGGCGAAGAGATAATGCAAATAACCCTGGAGTCCCGCTCTTTTAAATCGCACATTCGGCAGGTGTTGCGGCTAATCAGGCACCCGCAGTCAGGACAAGGCTTGATGTTGGCCGGCAGCGCCGCAAGGCAGCGGCCCAGTGTTTGCAGCTCGGCCTCTTTCCACTTGAGCAAGGCAAAAGCAAAGCGCTCGGCGGTCGTTTTGCCGACGCCCGGCAGCTTTTTTAAATGGTTGATTAATTTTTGCAGCTCTTCCGGATAATTTACCATACGCAACCTTTCTAAAGAAGTCTATGCGCCGGCCGCTTTTTTGAAAAGCTTGTAAATCTTTTTTGAGCGGCTGCAAGGGACGGGATAATTCTTCCTTTTTAACCGATTTCAAGTTAAAATGGTTGAATATGCAAGTTTTTTTAAACAGGAAGTAAATAAATTGCCGATTGCCAGAATCAGAGGTACAGGTATGTATGTACCCTCAAAAGTTATGACCAATGCCGATTTTGAAAAAATTGTTGACACTTCCGACGAGTGGATTCAAAGCCGGTCGGGGATCAAAGAGCGGCGCATCGCCGCCAAAGATGAATTTACCTCCGATATGGGCGCTGCCGCCGCAAAAGCCGCTCTCGCCGATGCCGGCATAACATCGCGGGATATTGATTTTATTTTAGTCGCCACTCTGACCCCCGATCATGCCTTTCCGGCTACGGCCTGTCTTATTCAACAGGCGATTGGCGCCGGAACCGCGCCCGCGATCGATGTGCAGGCCGCCTGTTCCGGCTATATATATTGTCTGGGACTGGCCAAGGCTCTTATTGAATCGGGCGCCTATAAAAATATTTTAATCGTCGCCAGTGAAAAGCTCTCTTCAATTGTGGACTATGAGGATCGCTCTACTTGCGTACTGTTCGGCGACGGCGCCGCCGCCTGCGTTGTGGGATGCAAGGGCGCCGGCCTTAAAATTCGCGCCGTTTCACTGGGCGCGGACGGAGCGCAGAGTCAGCTTCTGATCTTGCCGGCCGGCGGCAGCCGCAGGCCTGCCTCGCAGGAAACGGTGGCCAATAAAGAACATTTTTTAAAGATGTCGGGCAAGGAAACTTTTAAGCATGCCGTCAGAAGAATGGAAGAGGCTTGCAAAAGCTGTCTTGAAATGACCGGTCTTAAAGAGAGCGATATCAGTTTCTTAATTCCCCACCAGGCCAATTTGCGGATTATCGCCGCCATCGCCAAGCGCTTTCCCCACCTTTCCAAAGATCAGGTTATATCCGATATAATAGTGCGCTTCGGCAATACTTCGGCCTCCTCCATCGGATTGGCGCTCGATGAACTGAAAAAACGGGGCGGGATCAATGACGGCGATAACATATTGCTTACCGCTTTCGGCGCGGGGCTCACCTGGGGCGGCGCGATTCTAACAGAGGATTATACAGATGTATAATGCCTTTTTGTTCCCCGGTCAGGGTTCTCAGACGGTTGGCATGGGACGCGATTTCTTTGAAGCGTTCGCTTCGGCGCGCGAAGTTTTTGCCGAGGCTGATGAAACGCTCTCTTTTGCGCTTTCCAAAATGATTTTTGAAGGGCCCGATGAAGATTTGGCCAAAACGGTCAATAGCCAGCTGGCCATTTTTACGGTCAGCATGGCGATACTGGCCGTTTTGAAAAACCAGTTTCCGATGCTGCGCCCGGCGGTATGCGCCGGACTGAGCCTTGGCGAATATAGCGCGCTCTGCGCTGCCGAAAAGCTTCCGTTTGGCGCCTGTTTGGAGCTTATCGCGAAACGAGCGCAGTTTATGAGTGAGGCGTGCCGCAAAAATCCCGGCGGCATGGCGGCCGTGCTCGGTCTGGATGCAAAATCGGTCGAAAGCGCGGTTCTCCAAATGCAAAAGAAGGTATCGATTTTTGCCGCCAATTTTAATTGCCCCATGCAGACCGTGATTTCGGGCAGTATGGAAGGCCTCAAGGCGGCTATTCCCGTTTTACTCGAAATGGGCGCCAAAAGAATCATTCCGCTCAAAGTTGAAGGCGCTTTTCATAGCGGCCTGATGGCGCCGGCTATCGAACCTTTTAAAGACCTCCTTTCTCAAGTGGATTTTCGCCATAGCCCCATTGAAATGGTTATGAACGCTATCGGCAACTACGCAAACGAGGCCGATCTTTCGCGCCTGTTGTTAGACCAAATCTGTTCTCCCGTTCGCTGGGAGCAGGGGATTTTGGCGATGAAAGATAAGGGCGCCACCCTCTTTTTGGAGCTGGGCTGCGGCAAAACACTCTCCGGCATGAATCGCAAAATCGGCATCGAAGCTCCATCTATTTGCGTCGATAGGGTCGTGGCTCTGGAAAATATTTCTCAAATTATATAAATTTATATTGCAGGTTGAAATTATGATGTTAAAAGATAAAAAAGCAGTCATTACCGGGGGCACCTCAGGCATCGGCAAAGCAATTGCTATGGCTTTTGCCGCGGCCGGCGCGGATATTGTTATTTTTGGAATCGATATCGAAAAAGCTTCTGAAGCTATCGCCGATATTGAAGCCGTAAGAGCCGCGCCCTCTCAAAAAGTTGCTTTTGAACATGTGAATGTCGCCGACTTTCAAGCAGTCAAAGCTGCCGGCGCTAAAGTTATCGAAAGCTGGGGGCCGATTGATATTTTTGTCAATAATGCCGGCATCACCCGCGACAACCTGCTGATGAAAATGTCCGAAGAGGACTGGGACGCCGTCCTCGCGGTCAATTTAAAATCGGTTTTTAACACCAGCCACGCCATCGTGCGCTCGATGCTCAAGGCCAAAAAAGGCAAGATTATCAATATTGCTTCGGTCATTGGCCTTATCGGCAATGCCGGCCAGACCAATTATGCCGCCTCTAAAGCGGGCGTGATCGGTTTTACCAAAGCGCTTGCCAAGGAAGTGGCTGCCCGCAATATTTGCGTCAACGCGATCGCTCCCGGATATATCTGCACGGCTATGACCGACAGGTTGTCGGATCAGGCCAGGGAAGCTATCACCTCCATGATTCCGATGAACAGGCTGGGATTGCCCGAAGATATCGCCAAAGTGGCGCTCTTTCTGGCCAGCGACTTTTCGGATTATATTACGGGACAGGTGCTTGCCGTCGACGGCGGAATGGTTATGTAATTGCAAACACACACAAAAAGGAAGGAACATGTCAATAGAAAAAGAAGTTATTGATATTATTGTTGAGCAGCTCGGCGTTGATGCCGCGGATGTTACTATTAGCAAATCTTTTGTAGAAGATTTAAACGCCGATTCATTGGATTTAACGGAATTGATCATGACTTTTGAAGAAAAGTTCGGTTTTGAAATTTCCGAAGAAGAAGCCGAAAAATTGAAGACCGTCGGCGATGTGGTTACTTACATCGAAAAACGAAAAAAAGAAGGCTAATAAAGTAGTTGAAAGCAGAGCAGGTGGATGTCTTCTTGCGGCTCCTGCCGGTGAATTGTGAAATGCAATTCGCGGCTCAGCATATGTACGCAGGTCTCGAGCCCTTCAGCAGCAAAGAATTTCATGGTTTTAGTAACCATTTTTTCAATCTGCTGATGGGTTTTTAATAAGCTCAGCAGTCCTTCGGAATATAAAAAGAAGAAGTCGCCGGCTTGCAGCTCCTGCGCTTCCGGATCATTCAATATTTGTTCCTTTTTTAGCGACCAGACCAGCGGCTTTCTAGTGCTGTTGGAGCTGTAGCGCATCCGGTTACAACTCTTGTCGATTTCAATTGAAAGCACAGATACTTCATCAATGTTATACTTATGATTTTTAATGGTCAGCAGCGAGTAGATACCCTCAAAGCCGGCCTCGTTTGCTTCGACCAGCCTGATGTTCAAAAGATTGGCGCCCTCTTCCATCGGCAGCTCTAACAATAGGCCTTTGGGGTTGCGCGAGAAGATGGTAATGGCCTTGATTGCCAAAGCGTCGCACTTGGAATCCTCAATTACTTTCTGCAGCATATGCCCCTGCAAAAGCAGCGAGCACTCATATTCGCCATAAAGTTTTTCCCTTGCCAGCGAATTTTCTTCCAGCCGGTTAATATTTTCTTCCAGGCATTCGCTCATGGTGTTGAGCGTGTTGGCCAGTTCCTTGATTTCCTTTGGACCTTTAACATTGATGTTTTGACCATATTGACCGGCGGCGATCGAAAAGGCGGCGTCATTGAGTTTTTGAACCGGGCGGGCGATTTTATTGGCGATGAAAAAGAGCATGGCGATCATCACAAGCAGCGCGATAATCAGGCTCATGCCCATGGCGGCCAGATTGTTTTGCGCTTCGGTGGCGATCAGCGCCATAAAGACCATGCCGCAGATCATCGTCGGCAGTAAAAAGAGTAAAAACCTGGTTCTAATTTTCATGTTGACTCGCCGCGGCGGGTTGTTCATGCCGGCAATGGATTTTTTTAGCGTATAGATTTAAAATCGCTATAGCTACGGTGGGGCATTCGGAAATGATATTTAAAAGGTTGGTTTTCGAGAGCGTAATAAAGAGCGTTTTAGACTCGCAGACAGCATGATAGCTGCGCGCCCTTTCATTGAAGAGCGATTCGTCGCCGAAGAAGTCCTCCTCTTTTAAAGAGGCAATGAGCTTTTTTTCAGGTCCATAAATGGCGACGGAGCCTTTTGCGATTAGATAGATCCGCATGGGGCGCTGGGAAATGCTAAACACCTTTTCATTCGAATCATAAATGTCCTGGTTGGCCTTTTCCGCGATCGCGATTAAAAGATCCAGATCCAGATCGTTAAAAATCTTGAGGCGTTTTAGAAAAAACGCGATTTCAATTAAACTTAATTTCTTCATGTTTCCAATAACTCGTATGCAAAATGATGAAAATGTTTGCCACCGGTTTTCATTTGCTCTTTAAGCGATTTTTCCCAGTCCGGCATTTGCAATTTAGCCTTCAGGCTGATTGCTACCGTCTTATCAAAGAGCAGCGGTGAATTTTCCATGGTGTTTAATAATTCGCCAAGCGACAGTTTGGGCAGGCGGCCGTTAATCTGGATGGAGCTCTCCAGCTTTTCTTCCCAGGGAATGTCATCGATCAGCGGCAGAATTTGGCGGAAGATATGCAAATCGCAATGTTTTTCCAGAGTTTCGATCGCGTGGGAATGGGCTTTGGCATTGCTGCCGGCGCTGCGCAGAGCATGGACGACCAGATCGCAATCCTCAATTGAACCGGCGGCGCCCAAAAGGTGGATGATGAAGTCGCGGACCGCGTTGAAACCGGAGATTAGCGCGTCCACCAGTAATTTAAGATCAAGGAGCGGATACTGGCTTTGTACCGTGTGCGCATAGTAAAAGTAAAAGTAGGCGCGTTTAATTTCGCCGGCGATAATTTCTTTCAAGTTAGCCTGCAGTTGCGGCAAGGAGAGCTGTGATAGCAGCTTGCCGGCTAAAATACGGCTTCTTTCATGTTCTTTCACATCTTTAATGAACGAAATTAAAAGCGGTACGATTTTCAGTCCCATGTTGGCGATGATTTTTTCCGTGAGACGCCGTTCGCTGGGCCTAAAGAAGATGCTGGCGCGAATGATGCCGGCTACAGTCGAAGAGTCGCCGATTTTGCCGAGCGCTTCGAGGCAGTTGCCGCGAAAGATGGAATCGGACGAATCTTCGAGCGCTTCAATGATCCCGAAGGCGTGGCGGCTCGCTTTCTTGTCGGCAATCTTGGAGAGGGCGGCCGAGGCTTTGCGCAATACCTTGATTGAAGACTCCTCTTCAAAAAACGAAAGCGCCTTTTCAAATGAGTCCGTGCCGATATTTTCATGTAAAATGTCCAGTCCCATGCAGATTTCATCTTCATTTTCCGACTTTAGGAGCAGATCAAGTTCTTTTGTCGCGATTGTCTGGTAAAAGGCGCCCTTTTCCAGATTCTGGTTGGCCAGCGATTTTTTGAGGGTGATAATGGCGCTGGCGCGAATATAAAGGTCGGGGTGGTCCAAGTCGTCGATGACCTTTTCGGGGTGCAAAAGCCCTCGCTTGGCTAAAAAGAGCTGGCACAATTTTTCCAGATCAGGCCAGCCGCTGTTTTGGATCCAGCCGTCGATCGTTTTGATCACTTGGGGGTGGCCGGCAAAAGAGCTTTGCTCAAGCTGGCCGAGCAAAATGATTTTACCCTCGGACGAAAAGTCATTTCCTACATTTAAAATCTTTTGTAGAATGGGCAAACTTTTTAGGTCTAAAAGCGGTTTGCAGGCCAAATAGCAGTTAGGCTCTCTTTGGCAATAAAGAGCCGACAGCAGATCTTTTTTGATCTCTTTCTGTTCTTTGCGGCCCAGTTTTTGCAGCCAGGAAGAGATCTTACGCTCGAAATGGATTGCGTTTTGGCGCAGACTGATAAAAATGGATTTGGGGTAGATAAAGCGGATCCAGAACGAAGCCGTCAGAAAAAGCGCTGAGAGAGTAAGCCCCATGACTACATAGTGTTTTTGCATGAGCAAAAGGAAAAGAGCTCCCAGCAGAATGCCGATGTGCTCAAAAAAGGAGTCGTTAATTATTCGAAGAGCGCCCTTCAGCTTGGATGGCGCTGCGTTGATCAGCAAATTAAAATTATTATCTTCCAGAGTGTCCAAAATGCCTTCGGCTGCGATTAGCGCCAAAACAGCCACCAGTAGCGAGTTATAGAACATCCATTTGCTATATATTCCGCAAAACAGGATGGGCGGCACCAGGATCATATTGGTAAGGCCGATGCGCCTGATAAAGCGGCGGTAGAAGAACATGCCGATGATGATGTTGGCGGCGCCGATAAAGCCGCGGCATTTGCCTAAAAATTCGGCAATGGCGTTTTCGGATTGAAAGGTTCTGGAGAAGGTGTCCATGCAGCCGAATTCGGTCGTCGTGCGCAGCAGTTGGATGAGCAGACTCATGGCAACCAGCGAAACGGCAAAAGGCGAGCTGAAAAATAATTTGAAAATGGATCCCAGGCTCTTTTTGCCGCCCGAAAAGAGGTCTTCCATCATATCATCTTCGATCGAAGCGATTTTTTTAATGATCACCTTGGTTAAAATGATGGCCAGTATCAGGCAGACGCTGCCGATGCTAAACAGGCCGACGGAGCCGAGCCTGTCCATTCCGATGTTAATCAGGAAGCCGGCGATGGTAAATCCCAGAAAGAAAGAGGCGTTGTAGATGCCATAGATGCGCTTGGCTTCCTGCAAGTCATGGTGCTGGTCGACCAGCGTCCAGAAGCAGGCGATGCAGGCCGCCACAAAAACGGTAATTAAAATTTCCAAAGTGTACCAGAACCAGGGTTCGGGAGAAAGAACGCTTAGATAGATCGCGGATGCCGTAAAGGTAATAAAAGCCGAAGAGAGGATCCCGATGAAGATTTTGCCGGGAGTCGTAATGCGGAGCAGGTAGAGAAAAAGCGAGGAGCAGCCGACCATGACTAGTCCTGAAAACAGGTATATATAAGGTAATTTGCCCGCGCCGATTTTTTCAATAAAAAGGCTGATGCCTAAAGTCTCGGCGATGGAAATACCGCAAGACCAAACTAATGCCAGAAGAGAAAATAAAAAAGCGTTTTTATATTCTCCGGGATATAAACCAAACACTTTTCTGATTATTTTATTCATTAATTGTCTTTCTTCATGCGCCGGTTAAAAGATGTTGCGTATTATTTTACCCGATTTTGAATTATTTTCCATCTCTAAGCTCAGGAAACTATAAAAATTCGCTGAACGAAGTTTCTTGAGAATATACCCAAACAACTTTAAAATTTAGTTGTAGGGCCCGTAAGGAAGTAACTGCCCATTTCGGGAAGCGCGAAAGCTCTCGCGATTGGTCGATCGCAAGCTACCTAATATTAGAAATATAGGGTAGCTTGCGATCGATCAAGCCCGGGGCTTTGGCGCAGCTGAAATGTGGTAGTTATTTCCTTGCGGGCCCTTAGGAAATTGGGACTTGGAATGGATAAAAGAAAATTGATTATTATTGGGTCGGGACCGGCGGCAATGAGCGCGGCGATTTACGCGGCCAGAGCCGAGCTGGCGCCGCTTGTCTTTGAAGGTTTTGCCTCAGGGCCGGTTGGCGGCCAGCTGATGACAACGACGGTGATTGAAAATTTCCCGGGATTTCCGGAGGGCATTTTAGGTTCGGAACTAATGCAGAATATGCGCCGTCAAGCCATGCGGTTTGGCGCAAAGATTTTAACTGAAGATGTCATCGATATGGAGCTGGAAGCCGATCCTTTTATTGTGAAGGGCGGTAAGACGCAAGCCGCTACTGACGCGCTCATTATCGCGACGGGCGCCGGCGCCAGACGCCTGGATATTCCCGGCGCAAGGGATGAAGAGTTTTGGCAAAAGGGCGTTTCCGCCTGCGCCATATGCGATGGCGCTTTGCCTCTTTTTAGGGATAAAGATTTATTTGTCATCGGCGGCGGTGATTCGGCGGTAGAAGAAGCCCTGTTTTTGACCAAATATGGCAAAAAAGTTTATATCGTGCATCGCCGCGACCGCTTGCGGGCCTCCAGGATATTGGCTGACCGGGCCCATGCCAACCCGAAGATTGGTTTTATATGGAACTCGGAAGTGGTGGAGGCTCAAGGCGGCGCTCTTTTAGAGAAAATTGTGCTGCAGGATACCCTGACCAAAGCGCGCTCGGAAAAAAACGCCGGCGGACTTTTTTTTGCGGTGGGGCATATTCCCGCGACTGCGTTTTTGAATGGCCGGCTGCAACTGAATGAAGCGGGCTATATTGTCACGGAGAAAGGGTCTACGGTGACCTCTAAACCGGGTGTTTTTGCCGCCGGAGATGTGCAGGACGCCATTTATCGTCAGGCGATTACCGCTGCCGGCAGCGGCTGTATGGCGGCGCTTGATGTTGAAAAATATTTAGCCGGCAAAGGATTATTGGATTGATGCGAAAGTATATTTTAATGGCAGCCTTTTTGTTGGGGAATAATTCGGCTTACGCTTTGCAGGCCCAGCCCTGGTTTTCAGAAGTATATGAATTTGTCTTTTTTAGCAGATATTCTTTTGCTTGGTATCCCGGAATAAGCCATGCCATTGTTCAGCCGGCAGGCACTTCGCATATTAATCTTTTGCACTTTGATTTAGGTATCGCCGTAGCGCCTCAGTGCTCATTCGATGCCGATTTTGAACTCTCGGAGACCTCCAGGCAGTCTTTCGGCTTTCGTTCTTTGGCCTTGCAGGGGCGTTATTTATGTATGGACGATATCATTGGCGATCCGGTTTCGTTGTCGGTCGGCTTTAACGCCCGTTATACCGGCCATAGCGCTATTACCGATGTCAGCTGCCCTTATTATGGGGATGTCGATTTTGAGGCTAATATTGCTTTGGGCCGCGAGTTTGAGGTGCGGCTCTCGCCATGGCGCACCCGTCTTTGGGGTTTTGGCTCTTTAGGGCAGGCCAATCGCGGTTCGCCCTGGCTTCGGGCCATTATAGGATTTGATGCCAGTTATCAGGAAATGCACCGTTTGGCCATGCTTTTTAATGCGGCGCACAGTTTCGGCCGCCGCCGCAATATCGATATCAACAATTTTCACGGCTATGGCAAATACCGGCAAAAATTTATCGATCTGTCCTTGCAATATGGGCTGCGCATGGGCGTGTGGGGCATGCTCTCTTTTGAATATAGAAGAAGGCTTCTCGCTAAAACCTGCCCTGAAAATGTCAATACACTGGGCATCAGCTATCTGCTGTCGTTTTCATTTTAGAGGCGATCGCGAAAGCCTGGGCGTGCTGTTTGCAATGGCTGATTGACAGGTGGATTGAGACGCAGCCAAACCTCTCTTGCGCTTTTTTTGACAGGTAAGCGCAGGGCTTGCCATTTTCATCATTTAAAATTTCAATATCCAGCCATGAAAGCGCGGCGCCAAGTCCGCAGCCGAGCGCTTTGGAGACGGCTTCTTTGGCGGCAAAGCGGCCGGCAAAATGGGGCGAGGCGTCGAGATGTTTTTGACAATATTGCTGTTCTTCAGGCGTAAAGAGCCTGTTTAGCAAATAGAGGCCATGGCGTCTGATGCTTTGCCGAATGCGCTCGATCTCGATAATATCGGTGCCGATACCGTAAATCATTTATGTAACCGGGGTTTTTTCCAAATCGATTGCGCTTACGGGCTCTTCCATGGTGTTGCAGAAGATCATGCGGCCGGAAGAGGTGTGTTTGACCGAGAGCACATGCGAGTCGATGGTTTCGCCGATGAAGTCGCCGCCGCCGTTGACTACGACCATTGTGCCGTCATCCAGATAGCCTACGCCCTGGCGCGGCTCCTTGCCGCAGCGCTGGATTTTGATTCTGATTTGTTCGCCGGTTTCCATGAGCGGCTTTAAGGCGTTGGAGAGTAAATTGAGATTGATAATGCGAATGCCCTCGATGTTCGCCATTTCAACTTTGGTGATATCGGAAGTCAAAATATTGGCGTCAATTAAGCGCGCCAGCCTTTGCAGTTTGTCGGTCGGATCCTTGATTTCGGGGAAGTTGGTGTCGGTATAGCGCATTTCCAGCTCTTGCATTTCCTCGAGCTTTTTCAGCGCTTCGGCGCATTTCGCGGCCTTGATTTTGTTTTGTTCGGTGCACTTTTCAGCTTTGAGATAAAGCTCTTTTAATAAAAAACGCGGAATGATCAAATGGTGGTCGACAATGCCTGAAGAGGCCAGATCTATGATGCGCGGATCGCAAAGCGCGGAAAGATCAAGCAGCAGATCTTTTTTGCGGCGGGTTTGCGATGTGAACTTGACAAAGGGAATGCTTAAATGAATTTCATCGGCGGAGCGGATGGTCATGATCGTGCCGATGTAAATACCAAGCAGCATCAAACAGACCTGCGTGATTTGAAGCATGGGCGTATTGGCGATAATATGCTCCGGTAAAAAGGAGACGCAGGTTCTAAATATTATATTGAGGCCGAAGCCCATCAGGTAGCCCGGAAAAAGCCCAAAAAGGGTAAGATTAAAGGCTCGTAAATTAAATTTTTGGAGCAGGTTGTCGATGCTGAAAAAAAGGGCGCTGAGAGCCAGCCCGATCACAATCCCGTACGAAACGGTGGAAAGCGAGATCGCGCCAAAATAAAAAACAATATAACCGGTGATAAAAAACATGCAAAGAAAGGTGAAAAAAAACCTGACAAATGTTAAACTCTTGTTCATAACAGCTCCTTAATTATGCATTTTGATATGTTACATTTTTTTTATCTATCAAGTCAACCGGGATTCTTGAGGCTCTGTACCGGACAAAAATTGGTTAGTATAGAGGAAATCGAGCCGAAATCAAATCGAAGCGCAGCGATCCGTATTGCGCAGCCAATAGCCGAAGGCGCTA
>CAZCPS010000022.1:0-12225 GCA_964499895.1 uncultured bacterium
ACAAAACATTTCTATCAGCCAGATAAGGCTCCAACTCTCTCTTTTTTGCCTTTCGCAAAAGAGCTCTTTTTTCCCGATCGGAGCAAATATCTTCCCAATAGAAAAGGCATGGGGATAAAAAATAGTGGTAAATGGTTGTATCCGTCTGGGAATTTAAAAAATAATGATAAGTCTTGGGCAAAAAGGAACAATTAAAAAAATAGAGCTCGCCATTAATCTTCTTGGGGCTCGGCAAGGTGCGGCATTTATAGGGATAAAATAGACCATCCTCTTCAAAAAGCTTTTGCCATAGCAAATGCTGAAAATTAGGTCCGAAGCCGCCCGAAAAATCAGGACCTACCAGACCGTAAAGACGAAACAAACGAGCCAATTCTTCCGCAAAAGTGATTATCCGGTCCCGATTGGATTCAGATCCCATAATAGCAAGATATCGACGCAAAGGCTCCGTCTGCTCCAAATTATCAAACCCATCAAGCAAACCGCGCAAATGGGACTCTAAAAGTAAAGCCAGCTCCAAACCGGACAAAGATCCGGCCTCGTCCGGGAAAGCTTCGGCAAAAAGCCGGTCGAACAATAAATCGGGCGATAAAAAATGCAACCCGCCGGCAAATTGCAATGAGCTGTCATGGGCAAAATATTGCATAAGCCAGTCTTTGGTTGCAAGACTGGGCACAACAACAAATTTTTTGACAAAGAGTCTCTTCTTTTCAAAAAGCCGTTCTTTTAAGGCTTGTGCCAACCTTTCCGCGTCCTGACTGAAAAAAATATATTCTTTTGCCGTGTTCATATGCTCCAATTTTAACATACTTTTACAAAAGGATGCCTTTAAAAAGTATGGTTTGACTAAATTGGGCCTATTTTTCTAATTGTCCGTTTTTACCAAGAGCCTTATACTTCACCGTTAGAACAACCAAAGAAACCTGTAAATTATGCGGCGACTGTTCAAATCGGAAATGCGTTCTTTTCATTTTCTAAATGTGACCCAGTTTCTGGGGGCCCTTAATGATAATATTTTTAAATTTCTGGTAATTTTCTTTTTGATCAACTTAAAAGGCAGCGAAGCAGCCAGTACTGTTTTAGCTATAGCCGGGGGAGTTTTCGTAGTTCCCTTTTTGCTGTTTTCAGCATCTGCCGGAGTTTTAGCCGATCGCAAAAGCAAGCAAAAAGTAGTAGTGTGTACAAAGATCGCAGAGCTGATAATTATGCTGTGCGGAACCCTGGCCATCTACTTAAAATCGGAAGTCGGCTCATACTCAATTCTTTTTCTAATGGCCTCGCAAAGCGCGGCTTTTGGTCCTTGCAAATATGGAATTATTCCGGAAATTGTAGCAAGCAATAAAGTTTCCAAAGCTAACGGCCTTTTAAATTCCATGACCTATTTAGCCGTCATTATCGGTACTTTTCTGGCAGCGCAAATCACCAATTTTACCAATAAAAACTTTGTAACGGCTTCGTTGCTGTGCATCGTTATTTCGATTGTTGGGATTTTCACCAGCCTGCAAATTGAAAAGACCCCCGCAAAACACAGTCAAAAAAAGCTCTCTCCCAATTTTTTCGGCGATATTATGAAGACGCTTTCCCTGTCGCATAAAAAGCCCCATTTACTTTGGGCCATTTTAGGCTCGGCTTTTTTTCTGTTTATTGGCGGGTTTACCCAACTGAATGCCATTCCATTTGCTATTGCATCTTTAAACTTAAGCGAAGTTGCGGGCAGCTATCTCTTTCTAATTACCGCCGTCGGCATTGCAATCGGATCGATCATTGCCGGCAAACTATCCAGGGATCGCGTGGAAATAGGCATGGCCTGCACAGCCGGATTCATCCTGGGATTTTTATATTTGCTGCTTTTTCTTTTTTCGGCATCACTCTCAATATCAGTTATCATGTTGATTTTGCTGGGTCTTTTTGGCGGTCTGTTTTTGATACCTTTTGACGCTTTTATCCAATTGAACAGCCCGGATGAATCCCGAGGGCAAGTGGTTGCGGCAACTAATTTTATGAGCTTCGTGGGGGTGCTATTAGCCTCTATTTTTTTATATTTAACCAATTCTCTTCTGCAATTTTCTCCGGCAGCCGGGTTTGGCATTATCGGCGTTTTATCGCTGCTTTTTGCCATTTTAATCACCGGCCGCATGTCCCATCTTTTTTTTCCTTACTTTGTCGATAAGATTCTGCTTCGTTTTTATTCGGTGGAAATCAGGGCTCTTCCCAAAAAACCCTGCGTATTGCTACTGGACAAATGTGCTTTTCCGGAAACCCTGGTTTTATTTTCGCTCTTTCATCATTTGCGAATATTCCGAATTGCAAAACTATTTAAAAAATTTCCCTATTTTGATGGGCTGATCAAGACGTTTCATTTAATTCCCTCCCGCCGGGCTAATCGGGCCTACATCTATTTGATGCTAAAAAAATGCCGAAAGCTGAACAAAAACGGCATTTATACCGCTTTTATTCCAAACACTAAAAAGTCTAAAGAAGTTCTAAGCGATATGGCTGCCAAAGCTGAAATCAGACCATACTATTTAAAGACCAGCACCGAGATCATTCATAAAAACATCATGGGCATTTCTCACCGCAAAAGACACATTACCTTTACCTTCTATCAAAAGGCGTAAATAAAGCCGATTTTGAACATCTTGTAATGTAACAGCGGTCCTAAATCCCGGTCCTCATTTTGAGAAATCTGAAAGCTGTATTGCATAGTCATATTGCCGGTTACAGCATAAAGGAAGCTAACATCATAGCCTTTGTAATTGCAAGAGCCGACAGCATTTGATCTGGTGGTAACGGCTCCGGAGCCATTTAAATTTGCAGTATACAAACCAACTCCGGCCGCATTACCCCTTTTAATGCCCCCCACATCAAAATCAGGCACCACCTGCGGCTGCATATATTGATAGCAAAGACTAAAAGCCCAATCTCCCATCTTGCGCACCCTGCCGATCGATATGGAGGCATACCAACCCAAATTCTGCTTCCGGTAATCGGTTAACGCAAGGGGATCGGCGCTATGGTTGCAGAGTCCGGCAATGTCCAGCTTAACTAATTTGCGCCATTTTTTTAGTTCAAACTGATAACCAAAAATCAAGTGCGATACGCGATAATTATAATATAAAAATTTCGTTTGGGTATCATAGCCCTTGCGCCATGAAATAAAAGAATATTCCGAATAAAGACCTGTGCCGCCTATTTGCATAAGGCCGATCTCGCCGGCATAGCCATAGTGGTTGCTGCGGTCATCCACAATAAAAACCGCTGCGTTGAAATAACTGTCGCCGGCCTTTTCGAAAGACTTGTCCAATTTCATTAAAATACCGTCAAAGATACTGGCAAAAGCAACCTTGGAATCAAACACATCGCGAAAAATACGCCGGCCTATTTCAAAATCCAGAGTTAATGAGTCATCGGAAATAGCCCGGCCTCCCAAATAGGCCCTATCGAGCGCAATGCGATTGGTGGTGCCGGAAGAGACCCCCATGGCATTGCTATATTTCAGCTTGGCGACTGCCCATGTCCGCTTGGTTTTATAATCAACAAGCAAGTATGAGCTTACAGCATAAGAATAAGCCGGCTTGATGGTTGCGCCGCCCAGTCCGCGCTGGCGCACGCCATCTCGCAGCTCGGAAATATCCTGCAGCTGAACCCTAACTTCTCCGCTCAGCGACAAATCACCGCCGATTTCTTTGACAGTCACCATCCTTTTTTGACGGATCCATTTGCGTAAAGCCTGCATTTCAGCATCTTCCTGCTTGCCGGAAAAATCAGTATCCAAATCCAGCGCAAATGCCAACCCGCTAAAAATCACCAAAATAAATAAACAATAAAACCGCACGCAACACATAGTAACCTCGTCAATTGATGGAAAAACCGATCAAGATTACCGTAAAAAATAATATATGGCAAAACAGAAAAGAACTCAGGCTTCAATAGGGAAAAAACAAATGTAAAGCCGCTTTACATTTAAAAACGGAGAGCCCAAACAAACGAAAATGAGCGCTCATTAATGAGGCGCACTTCACAACTCAGAAAAAAATAAGAACCTGTGCATAGCGAAGCGCCTACAAAAAGACCACCTTTGTGCTTCTGGGTTGTTTTAATGGGTTTTTCCTCAAAAAAGGGCGTGTGTTTTATATGTAATTTGGTATTACGGATCAGGAAACCGGCATAAGGGGTAATAAGACCTGTAGAATATGAGATACCGCCGGAAGCTTGCCACCCCTGTTGGCAAAATCTGATTCGAGAGACACCTAAAGGCGCGCCGCTTGAGAGAAACTCATCGGCTTTCGCATGAAAATAAACATATCGGCCATCTATAGTAAAGGTCCAATCCTGAATTTCGGCAACAATGATTTTAGCTCCACCTTGCCATGCGGGCCTTGCTTTACTTTTCATGCAATAGCGATTACCGGCCTGCAGAAAACTACATACTAGTTGCTGCGGTCCGCTTTTCACATAAAAATCAGCCCTCTCGCGAACATTGAAAATTATAGCTCCGGTAGAAAGCCGGCCGCTGGCTTTAAACTCAGCGAACTGTTGATCCAAATAAGCTCTTCGAAATACTAGCCTTTCATTTTCCGTATAGGTATTTTCAAGCTCCATGCGCACATTTACGCCAACGGTATCCGGTATTAACATTCCTTCTTGAATCAGAGCCGGAGCGGCAGGATTGCCGCAAGAAGAGCCCGAAAGATTTACGCTTGCGGTTAAACAGAACAAAAACAAGATCTTTTTGAAATTACTCAAAAGCGAAATTCTCCGGATAGAGTAGCAGCCTCTTCATCGATCAATCTAGCTTCAATATTCAGCATAAAATATTTGCGCGTTGTAATCGTGCAGCCCAAAGCCACTCCAACCGGTATCCGGTTCTTCATACGCAAAATACCGGTATCATCCGTGGTAATATGCGTAGATAATACTTCGCCAAGAGTTGCTTTTTTGCGGGAATATTTCACAGCCAGATAGGGCGTCAGCACATCAATTTTATAAGCCAAGCTCAGATCAATCTGCCATTCTTTATAGCGCATTTTGGCCTTGCCGGGCGCGTAAGCTACTCCGTTTCTGGTTAGCCACTCCAAACGCGGTCTTGTATATAAATATCTTCCGCCAAAGCCCAAAAAAGCATTGCCCCATTCAAATAAGGTAACCGTGCCTCCGGCCGACCAGATCAAACGATATTTTGTTTCACATTCCATTTTATAGGTTTCGCCTGGATAGATCCGCCAATCGGCCTGAATCCGGCTGGAGCCGGCCGTTCCAAACAGATCCAGCCGGTTTTGAATATTGATGGTCGCCACGCAGGAGTTAACATCCAATCCATATTTGTCGATAGAATGAGTTGCCCCCGCACGCTGTTTAAGCTTGGCGTCGCTAACAAAATTGCCCTCATATCCAATGCGAAAATCGATCCAGCTAACCGGCGAGATCAAAAAGCCGTCTTTTATGAGCAAAGGCGAAGCCGGATTACCGGCCGGCGCAGCATGCCCTAGCGCACCCAAAATTAAGCCTGTTAAAATCAATACAATTTTCTTCATGCGAACCTCCCAAACAGCAACCTTTTAGCAAAAGACCTTTCGAAATATGGCGAAAATCGCTGCGATTTTGCCCAATATCGAATAAATAGTATTACAATATTCGCGTTTTTAAAATATAAAAAATTTAACGACGATACTCGGCCGGTGTTTTATAGATTTTCCAAATAGATTCCTGGGACCCATTTAACCAATTTTGCCATTCAATCATAGGCGAACCAAAGCTGTTAGACAGATTCATGCGCCATACTTGAGTTTCAAAACTAACCGGATTGCAAACAAAGGCAAAATTATTATTGGTCCAATTCGTATCCGCAAAAATAACCGGCTCAGGATAAGCCAGTTTAAGCTTCCGGGCCGCCCTCGATATCAGTTCATGCATATTATCTTTAAAAAACACTTCCTCATGCGCTTTCACTAAAAGAGCACAGACTTGCTTTTGCAGGTCGCTGGCGGATAAAAGCTCCGGCGGGTAATTTTGCCGGGACAAAAGCTCATGGCACTTTGGTTTGATCTCATCAATTGGCAAAAGATCTAAAATGTCGACAATCTTATCCGGCATCGAAAATGGCAGCTCTTTATAGAGAATGGCATCTACAAGAGCGCCGGCTGCGCCGGCATGCATTTTAAAAATTTCGCTAGAAGCCATGGCCAGATTTTGCCGAAACTCCGCAATCGTGCCTCCGGGAAATTGAGCTGCCTCGCAAAATGGCTGGCGGATATAAGTCGGCAAAAATAACGAAAAGGCTTTTATCAGACGCTCTATTTCCCAAGCATTAAGCTGCATGCCAAAGAGAAATTCCCTGGTTTTACCGGTTAGTTCAGCATCTAGCCATGAAAGAGGATCGGCGGCATTCCAACCCTCTTGAAATCTGGACTCAAAAGGATGCAAAATAAAAGCATGCGTCGGCGAGTTCATCAATACCAGCCGGTCTAGCTTTGGATCTAAATTTGCCGACCGCAGGGTGTTTGCCAAAAATTTAAAAAGGTCTCGGCTATCGGCAATATTAGTTGAAGCAACATCGAAATCACCCGATGCTGAGTAATAACTTTTTAAAAGACCATCCATCGTACCGCCCGAAACATAAGCCCATGGTTTAGCTTGCGCAGAGCTCCTATTTTGGCCTCTATGGGCGGCGGCGCTGCGGGCTTTTGCCGCCTCCAAAAAATCTCTTGTTTGAACAAATTGAATGATTTCAGTAGTGATTTGACCAAAATCCCTGGCTACATCGGAAAAATCTTGCGAAAAATCGATTTGCGATTCCACCGCAATAAAGAAATTGCGCAAACAATCAACAAATTGACTTTCATTTTGAATAAAAGTCCATTGATTGGGGTCGGATCGACCATGTTTATAAACCAGACGAAATCCTGCGGGACTGTCATCATATAGGCTTTCTTCAAAAGAAAGCATTTGCGCGTCGTAAATTTCCTGAAAATTTTGCTGAAGAGTCTGATCGAACTGTTCCAAAATAAAAGCATAAAAACGGGCATATTGGCCCGCTTTACGATGGTAAGTGTCGCGCATATCAACAGCCGAGTCCATTTCACCTACATACATTTGATATTCGCCTTTTAAAGCTCCGGCCCGGCCGGAACTTTCTTCACGCGAAAATAGTGAGGATGCGGCGCGCGCCTGCATTTGCGCTCTCTCTGCAATTTCCTGATAATGCTGAACCTGGCGGTTGCACTCTTGCAGCTTGGCATTGATATTGTCATATAAAAAGCGGTTGATGCCTATTGGTTCATTGGCATCAAAACCTAAGCTGACAAACAAATTCCATCTGGAAAAGCCAATTTTCACATCGCAAAAAGAGGCCAGAGTAAATTCCCACGCTTTTAACAAGGGACAATCGGTAATCGATTGAAAAGCAACCCTTGCCGCGATCTCTTTCTCATAAAAACTTTCTTCCTTCCGGCCATTACCAAAGAAGGCCGCGCCCGACATGGGGCCATGCTGCACAAAAGCTTGTGTTTTTTTTCTACGCTCTTCTTTTTCCAACTTTTCATCGGTTAAGCCCATTTCACGCAGCAAAGTCTTGTGAATAAGATCAATAACCGTTAGATTTTCCTCTGCAAAAGGACTTAGCAGTTCCTTTAGCAAGCCGGGCTTTTTCATATCTTCCAACTGCAAATCAAGCAAGCCGGCAGCCTGCATAGCCGCCGCAAGCCCTTGCGAAGAATAAATCTGCGGATTAAATAAATCCACATGGCGCTTAAGATCTCCCACGCCAATCCCCGGACTTAAAGGAACGGCTCTCTCTTGCCGGTCAATCATCCGCTTTAAAAATCCGGAGTTGAGCAAATCCAGCATGTCAGTCAAAAACTGCAGTCCCTGAGTCTCTTGGATCAAAATAGCCGGCGCGGTTGCGAAACAAGACCCAACATTTTGTCTAAGCGGCACCAAATAGGCTGCCAGCACCGCCCGCCTCACATGCACATTTTTTAAATGTTCCTTAGCAGGTAAACCCAGCGTATCGCGAACCAGCTTTTCGGCGGCCATATGGCATAATGGCAGTGAAAAGCGCATAAGCAATTTACGGAGGCCAATATCATCAGACAAACTCTGCAAAACATTTTGAATATGCAGAACGGTCATAGAGTCGCCTTCATTGTCCGGAGCCAGCAAAAAGGGTTTTTTATGAAAAAGAAAAAGCGCGCGCTGCAGGCTGTGCAATTTTAGGTTGCCCTGCAAATCGATTAAAAATTCGGTAAGTTTAATCGCCCAGATTTTAGCCCGATAGCGGAAACTGTCTTGCAAGCCGCTTCGATCTATCCTCCGGGAATACAAAAAATCCTGTTTTACATCGAAAAGCTGCAACAATTCTTTTTGCTTTTGATGGTCTAGAATTGCAAGGAATTCAGCCTCAAAGTCCATATCACCCTTTCACATTACTTTCTTTTATATAGCCAGTATCAAAAATTTTCTCTACCCGAAATTTTGAAACTTTCTATTTATATTTTGTCAATCATGCGTTAAAATTCGGATTATCTGCATTGTTTTGCAAAAGGTCATTAAAATGTTTATACACATAAATAACGAAAAAGTTGAAATGGAGCCAAACAGCACTGCTAAAGATTTGGCCAAAAAATTAAACCTAACTTCTGCAGATCAGGCTCTTGCCGTAAACATCAACGGACAAAACAAAGATCTCAGCGAATTGCTTCAGGACAACGATAAAGTATCTTTCATTAGTTTTGACAGCAAAGAAGGCAAAGAAATTTTCTGGCACACCTCCGCCCATGTTTTAGCGCAAGCTATCGCGCGGCTTTACCCAAAAGCTCTAACCACAATCGGACCGCCTATCGAAAATGGATTTTACTATGACTTTGCCAACCTTACGGTCTCCGAAGCCGATTTTGGCAAAATCGAAAAAGAAGTAAAAAAAATTATCGCCGAAAATCACATACCGCAAAGGCATGTCTTCGATTCAAAAAAAGAAGCAATTGAAGCCTTTGGAGACAATCCCTACAAAAAAGAGTTGATTGAAGGTTTTGAAGAAGGACCCTATTCCAGCTACTCTCAAGGAGAATTTAGCGACTTATGCCGCGGACCGCACCTGCCTCAACTTTCGAAAATAAAAGCCTTTAAAGTTCTTAAAACTTCCGGAGCTTATTGGCACGGAGACCAGACCAAAGAGATGTTAACCCGCATTTATGCCATCTCTTTTCCCGATAAATCCCAAATGCAAGACTATCTGACCTTTATCGAAGAAGCAAAAAAACGGGATCATAAAAAACTTGGCCAGCGCCTGGATCTGTTCATGTTGCTTGAAGAAGCACCCGGTTCGCCCTTTTTTCTGCCGCATGGTTTGCATATTTGGAACAAGCTTTTAGACTTTTTAAGAGATCTTCTATCCAAAGCAAATTACAAAGAGATTAAAACTCCGCTCATTCTAACCAAAGAGCTTTGGGAGACCTCCGGCCACTGGTTCCACTATAAAGAAAACATGTACTCGCTGGAAATCGAGGGCAGAGAGTTTGCTATCAAGCCCATGAACTGTCCCGGCTGCATGCTTTATTACAAAACAGAACTTCATAGTTACAGACAACTGCCGCTACGCGTTGCCGAAATCGGCCATGTACATAGGCATGAGCTATCAGGCGCTATCAACGGACTTTTCCGCGTTCGCAGTTTTCATCAGGATGATGCGCATATTTTCATGAAGCCCGAGGATATCAAGAGTGAAATTATCGGAACGCTAGAGATGGCGCAAGAGATTTATCAGACCTTCGATTTGCCATTTACACTTGAACTGTCGACCCGGCCGGAAAAATCTAAAACAGTCGGCACCGACGCCGAATGGGAAATGGCTACAGAGGGTTTAAAATCAGCATTAGACACATGGGGCAAGCCCTACCGAATAAATGAGGGCGATGGAGCCTTCTATGGTCCTAAGATTGATTTGCACATTAAAGATGCGCTTGGAAGGTTCTGGCAATGCGGCACGATCCAATTGGATATGTCCCTGCCGGAAAAGTTTAAGCTGGAGTACATAGACTCATCCGGCGAGCATAAGCGTCCAATTATGATCCATCGAGCGCTCTTTGGTTCGGTGGAACGCTTTTTCGGCATTCTCATTGAACACTTTGGCGGCAACTTTCCTCTTTGGATCTCTCCGCGCGGCGTGCAGATTATAACCGTTGCCGAACGGCACATTGAATACGCAAGGGAACTGGCGGAAATGATCCGTAAAACCGGAGCCACCTGTGATATCGATGATGCCAATGAATCGGTCGGTAAAAAAATCCGAAACGCCGAAATGCTTAAATACAACTACATGCTAACTGTTGGCGACCAGGAAATTAGCAAAAAAACCATCGTAACGAGAACAAGAAATAATATCGTTCATGGCGAAATGCGTCCTGATTTCTTTATCAATAAAATTACGGAAGAGATTAATAATAAAGAGATCAATTCACCTTTTATAGAAAAGAAGGACTAGAATGAAAATCATCGCGGTTTGCAGTTTTAAGGGCGGTACGGCCAAAACTTCTACCAGCTTGCATATTGCTGCGGCGCTGACAAAATTTCACAAAAAAAAGACATTGCTGATTGATTTTGACGCCCAGGCCAATTTAACCACAGGTCTCGGCTTTGATCCGGATGAACAGGATAGCATGGCCCCCGTTTTACAAGGTGAAAAAACCATAGACCAAGTCATTGTAAATACCTGTTTTCAAAACCTGGATTTAGTGCCGGCCGATACATGGCTGGAGAGAGTGGAGGTAACGGGAGCTTTGGCTGCCGACCGCTATGCACATGAACGATTAAAGCAAATCCTGAAAAGCCTGGATTACGATTATATTTTTATCGATACTCCACCATCGCTCTGCTGGCTAACGGAATCTTCTTTAATTGCCGCGAACCATTCTCTCGTCTGTGCAACTCCGGAATTTTATAGCATTAAAGGCTTGCAGCGGCTTTCGCTGTTTATGAACAATATTTCTGAAAGACATTCATTATCCGTCATGGGAATCGCCCTTTCTTTTTGGAACCCGCGCGGAAAAAGCAATAAAGAGTTTCAGGAAATTATAGAAACCACATTCCCCGGTAAACTGCTTGAAACAAAGGTTCGCCGCGATGTCGGCGTTTCCGAGGCAACTATTTACGGAAAGCCGATCTTTGTGACGGCGCCAAAAAGTCGCGCTGCCCAAGATTACAGAGCATTAACCGAGGAACTACTAAACAGAATGTAAAGCCGCTTTACATTTGGAGGGGAAACAGTCATGGCAAAGTTTAACGCCCTATTAAATTTAAGACTCAAGCAAAAGGATTCGCAGTCCAAGCAGAAAATCACGGCTTTGGCGGAACGGTCCAATAGCGGGCAGTTATCCAGTTTTTCCGGGGTTTTTCGAGTAAGCGAGCTAACCGGCGATGAGACCGAAGTCCTTTCCAATATTCTAAAAAACTATGAAACAGACGAAACGAATATCGAAAGCGACCTGACCGGTCTGATCCAGCTAACATCTGAAGTGAAAGCAATCACCAATCAGGCGGTGATGCTGCACGGCGAACGCATAAAAAAGGCTCATGAGCTGCTAAAAAACTACAAGGAAGGGGCTTTTACGGCATGGATGGTGGCAACCTACGGCAATCGCCAGACTCCTTATAATTTTCTACAATATTACGAATTTTACACCGCAACGCCGGCCGAGCTGCACCCCAAGCTGGACAGCATGCCAAGGCAAGCCATTTACACGCTGGCCAGCCGTGCCGGAGAGTTTGAACAAAAAACCGAACTGGTCAAAAAATATCAAGGAGAGCCTAAAGCTCTTCTGCTTTCACTTATTCGCCAGGCCTTTCCGCTGAACGAAAATGATAAAAGATCAATCAACATGGCTAACCAGGTTATCGCAACGCTATTTCGCATCAAGAATGCCGCGCGCCAACGCAAATTTGAACCTACGAGCAAACAAATCAATCAAATGTCCCTGTTAATTGAAGAAATTAAAATCATTCTAGACGAGACTGCTCATCAGGAACCCCACGGCTAAAGCCGGGGGCTTGAAATTCAAGCCTGAACCTGACCAGACTAAGGCCTCACATGGCCTTCGTTAGAGACGAATATATAGGCACCTTGGGATGCTACTCCAGTCCCAAGCTCTGCGGTAAATGGTTAAACAAGTGTACGAGGTTAAGCTAGTGCTCTGTCAATATTAAAATTTAGGATTGTGCTAGCGCGAAAGCTCCTGC
>CAZCPS010000023.1:0-11858 GCA_964499895.1 uncultured bacterium
CCGGGGCTTTGGCGCAGCTGAAATGTGGTAGTTATTTCCTTACGGACCCTTAGATAGCGCCACTTGCCTTCCGGCAGGTCGCCAAGCATAATTTTGCCGATACGAACCCTTTTTAGTCCGGTAACCTCCAGGCCAACCTCTTCGCACATTCTGCGAATCTGCCTTTTTTTACCCTCGCGCAAGACAAAACGCAAACAATGCTGACTTAACCTGTCCACTTTAGCCCGCTTTAAAGGCTTGCCATCCAAAGTTATTCCATACTGCAGCCGGGCAAGCGCCTCCGCGGCAGGCGGCGCATCGACATAAACCAGATACTCTTTTTCCATGCCGCAGTTCTCGCCGATCAGCTTTTTGGCAAGAACGCCGTCTTGCGTAAAAACCAGCAGTCCCTTGGAGTCGATATCCAGCCGCCCGCAGACAGCCAGTTTTCTCTTGTTCGATGGAATGAGCGCTTCCCCGCCATCAACTCGATTTTCATCCGTGATCAGTTCGATAGCCGGCCGGTACCCCTTTTCCGGCTGGGAGGAAACATAGCCGACCGGCTTGTTTAATAAAATCGTTACCTTGGCAGATTGCAGAGCTCTGGCTCTGGGTAACAGATCAATCTTCACATCGACGGCGACTTTAACGCCCTGTTCTTCGATAATCTCGCCGTCGACCGCAACCAGTTTTTGCTCGATAAGCGCTTCCGCTTCACGCCTGGAGCAAATGCCGCGCTGCGCCATCAACTTGCATAATCGCATAATCTCTTTTTCCATCGCCTTACCTAATAATTTTGTCCGGTACAGAGAATAATTTTGGACACAAAAAATCCGGATTATACCGAAACAACCTGAAGAATCGGATTTTCGGCGGCTTCAAAGCGCTGCAATTTGCCTATCTCGACCTACTCAATATTACTAATATTAAGTGGGTTGAGATAGACGAATTTCAGCTGCGCCAAAGCCCCTGGCTTGATCGATCGTAAGCGACCCTATATTTCTAATATTAGGTAGCTTACGATCGGTCAATCGCGGGAGCTTTCGCGTTGCCGAAATGGGCAGTTATTTCCTTACGGGCCCTAAAGCGGTTAATGGCTCTAATCCGGATTAATGAAAAGTTATTGTTTAAACTCAATCCGCATAGAATAGAAATTTTTATTGTCTATATTTTCTACCGAATGCAAACCTTCCGGTTTGAGGTTCAAAATACCCACATATTCCGAATCAGGATCTTCCTGGCAGCTTCTGGCCGGATCCACATGGTTATAGTTAGTCTTGGCCGGTTCAAGCATAATCATAATACTGGGATATTTATGCGTATGATAGGCCTGAATGGTACCCGGGGGCAAAAGTTGATCCAGCACGCGTACCTTGTCATTTTCCATCACCAGCAAATGCGTTCTGCCTTCAATAGCCACTGCGTCATCAGCGGGATTCCACGCGCTGACATCAATGCCTTCCGAAATTTTCAAAGCTTCCTTGCGGCCATTGATAAATTCCTGCATAAATTCCCGATTAGTCATTTGTGCGATAAAAGGAGCTAGTTTTCCTTCAATTTCGTTCGCTTTTTCATCATCGCAGGAAAAATAATCTTTGAAAAATTCATGTAAACTTGCGTACTGCTCTTGTTTAGCCTTGGCACCGCCAAAGAACTTTTTATTGTTTAAGGCAAGACCTACAACAACCAAAACCATTACGCTAAAAAATAATAAAACAAAAGTCTTCATAAAATCACCACTCTTTTTTAAATGTGCCGATGACTGGACTCGAACCAGCACCTTGTTGCCAAGAGTAGATTTTGAGTCTACCGCGTCTACCAATTCCGCCACATCGGCACTAATTTACAACTTACCTAAGTTAACACAAAATAAAGATTTTGTAAAAGACTTGTTGTATCCATCAAAAAAGAATGTGATTTTTTTAAAAACGCAAAAAATTTCTATGCGCTTTTTCCCAAGTATAATTCACCCTTTCCTCCGCATCCCGATCATAGCGCACCTGAATGCTTATATAAGGATAAGGGTGCCGGTTTTCAAAATCCCGGCCTTCATCTTTTTGACATATTTTAATAAAAATTTCTTTATTATACCACGGAAAAATAACAACTCCGGCATCGTCCTTTTCATATCGGGCAAAAAGCGAATACTCGCGTTTGTTCTTATAGGACGGATGCTCCCGGTAATACCGGCAGAGCAGCTCGACGATCTGCAGCGGTTTTTCTTCGAGCCCTTTTACATAAAAATCCACCTCGGCTCCCATCATATGTTTGGAGGTGCGGTTCTTTGCCGAGCTGTCGGCATAGGCATTATGTTTGGGACAGCGGTGGCCGCAGGTAATTATGACTTTTTTTTGCGTTTTTCGTTGAATGTAATTGAGCAGATCCAAAAGCACGGGATAGACGCCCTCTTTGCCGCGGATCATCGGGAGGCCATGTTTTTGACCGCCCTCGCAATCACAACAAAGCTCGCCCGCTTCCGCGCCCGGCAGCTGTGGATTTAAAGCGCTGCCCTTGCACCGGAAATATTCTCTGGTAATCCGCGGCAGCTTGCCGCCGCTCTCCGCCTCCCACGGGTAAACGGGCCCGGCAGCTTTTATGGGCGTAGCTATGGCATAATCTTTCGCTTCTAAAGAAGCGAGCTTTCCTTCCACCGCATTATTCCGCCGAAGAGCGTCATGCTCCGATTGCTGCAGACCGGAACAGCTTGCCAATATTAAACCGGCTATCAATAGAAGTCTTGACATGCAACATTCTTCTTTATTAAATTTAAAAATTTCTTATAGTCCAAGATATAGGAAAAAACATATAAATGGGCGAAGTTTTTATGTCCGATTGCTTTTTTAACCAGGCGCCTTCGAGCGCGTTTTCGCCAAATCAACCCGATTCTGCCGATTTACAGAGGGCCGCGCCTTTGTTTTTCAGATTACAGCGGCAAGGAAAAGAAAGCGCCCTGCATTCCATCCTCGATGAAGCGCAAGAAGGCATCATGACCTTAGACTTAGCCGGTTATATTACCTTTTGCAATAAAGCAGCCGGCCGCCTGCTGGGCTTTGAGCCCAAGGCGCTGCTAACCTCCCTATTCCGGCACCGGTTTAATGATCTGTTTTTCGGATTTTCCATGAAACAGGCATTATCGTTGCGCGCCGAAAAACACTCTTTCATTCGCTGCCGCGATCAAAAGCTGGCCATCCGCGCCGTTTTTTTTAATGACGCTATGCCCCTTTTATGCCTTTTCATCAAAGATATAACCGAAATCGAAAAATTAAAAGAGACACATCAAGATGACAACCGGCTAATTGAACTTGGCAAAAATACCGCTACTGCCGCTCATGAGATTCGCAATCCGCTAGGCGCGATCCGCGGTTTTGCCGCGCTGCTCTACCGCGATCTGGAAAATTTTAATCACCTGCGCGAAATGGCCGGCTACATTCTCGAAGGCACGAAAAAGCTGGAGCACCTGCTGAATAATATTCTTATTTTAGCAAAGCCGCTTGCCCTGCAATTAGAGATTTGCGAAATTGGCCCCCTTTTGCAAGACATCTGCCATATTTTCAGACAGGACCCCTCATTTCCGGATAAAGTCCACCTGACCCTGCATCTTACCGGATCGATTTTTGCCCCCATAGACATTGACGCGCTTTCAAGAGCCCTTTTAAATTTGCTCACGAATGCCCGTCAGGCGACCGGACAGGAAGGCGCCATCACTCTTTCGCTTATGCAAAACAATGACTTTTGCGAAATTACCATCGCCGATACGGGCTGCGGAATTACAGAGGAAGACCAAGCGCAAATGTTTTCGCTCTTTTTTTCTACAAAAAAACAGGGCTCGGGCATTGGTCTTTTTGAAGTAAAGAAAATTATCGAGGCCCACTTTGGCCAAATCGAGTTTCGCTCGCAAGAGCGCGGCTCGGCATTTATTATTAAATTACCGATGAAAAAATGAGCCAAAAAATAAAAATACTGATCGTCGACGACGAGCCGCTAATGCGCACATTTATCGCATCGGCGCTCTCGTCGCTTAATTTTGAATTGCATTCGGCCGACAATGGCATTAAAGCCATGCAAATGCTTTCAACGGATCAATATGACCTCATAATTACCGACATCAAGATGCCCTACAAGAGCGGGTTGGATATTTTGCAGTTTACCAAAACCAAAAAAATCGCGGCGCCGGTAATTTTGATTACCGCCTTTGCTAGCATCGAAACCGCCATTGCCGCCCTCAATATGGGCGCTTTTAACTTCCTGATCAAGCCTTTCCCGCCGGAAACGCTGCTGGCCATCGTCCAAAAAGCCATCGATCATATTAATCTGCTTTCTGAAAATCACTCCCTGCGCACACAAATTTTTGCCGGCCGGGAGCCGACCGTAATCGCCGCCTCGCCCTCCATGAAAAAGATCTTAAAAGATATCGATAAAATCGCCAAAAGCTCCGCGTCCGTCTTTATTTCCGGCGAATCGGGCTCGGGCAAAGAAATTATCGCCCGGATCATCCACCATAGATCCCTGCGCCGGAGCTGCCCTTTTGTCCGCGTTAATTGCGCCGCGATCGTTGACACCCTGCTTGAATCGGAGTTTTTCGGCCATGAAAGGGGCGCCTTTACCGGCGCCGAAAAGCTGCGTATCGGACGGTTTGAGATGGCTCACACGGGTAGCCTTTTGCTGGATGAAATCACCGAAATTCCGCTCCCTTTGCAGCCCAAACTGCTGCGCGTTTTGCAAGAACAGGAGCTCGAGCGCGTCGGCGGTTCAAAGTCGATCAAAATTGATGTGCGCTTCATCGCGGCTTCCAACCAATGCATGCGCCAGGCAATTTTAAAAAAAGAGTTCCGCGAAGATCTCTTCTATCGGCTCAATGTCCTGCCTATCCATGTTCCGCCTCTTCGGGAGCGCAAAGAAGACATTGTTCCACTGGCAAACCATTTTCTTGAGAAGTTCTGCGCCGAAAACCACAAACCTCTAAAAACGCTCTCAGAGGGCGCGATCCAAAAACTTACCGGTTATGCATGGCCGGGCAATGTCCGCGAACTGGCCAACATTATCGAGCGCTCGGTTGTCATGAACTTTTCGCCCATAATCGCCAAAGAACATATTTATTTAGACTCTTTTTGTCTTATTTCGGAAAAAAAAGCAGATGACAACAGCCTGAAAGAACAGGAAAAAACGCATATTTTAAAAACGCTGCAAGCCTGCGCGGGCAGCCGCAGCAAAGCCGCCTACCAACTGGGCATTACCGAAAGAACCTTGCGCAACAAACTCAAAGGCTATTAATCAGCTCTGAATAAGACGGCAGGAAATCAACCGACCGGTAAGACCTTGTCTTTTTATCCGGCCATAGCATTTTCTCGCCCTCGGCGCCTGAGACTGCCACAAAAGGCGCCCGGACATAGTAATTGTAGCCGATCACCTGGCTTTCGGCTGATTTATCCTGCAATGTGGCCTTGCATTCCATCAAAAGCAGCGGGCAGAGCCGGCCGGCTTTGTCCTTCCTGAAACAGATAATATCGGCTCTTCGGCCTAAAAGTTCAGGGCAAAAAGAGAGCGAAGGCAGGCTGGACAATTCTTTTTCCACCGCCAAAAATGGCTGCGGATAGCCCAGCTTATGGATCATTTTGAGAATCAAAGCCTGACGGACCCGCTCTTCGGGCAAGTCAGGCACGAAACAGTTTCGGACCGGATCAAAGAGGTTCATTCCACTTCAATCAGGCCAAAATTATCACCGCCGCGGCGGAAGAGCACCTTCATTTTCTGGTCTTCTTCCTCGCGATAGATCAGGCAGGGATCGGAAGAGAGGTCGATTTTCATGAGAGCCTCTTCGCGTCTTAGCATTTTGGGCGCCAGTTTCTGCCGTGAGGTAATCTTGCCGAAAGAATACATCGCTTCTTGTTCTTTTAAATTCTCTTCTTCGATTTCGTCATTGATCTCTTCAAGCGTTTCTTCTTCAAGAGTAAGAATATGCGCTTTCTGATCGGCTTCGGAAATGCCGAATACTCTATGAGAGAGCAGTTTGCTTTTATACTTGCGGATCAAGGCGATCAACTTGTCTGTCGCCTTATCGATAGCCGAATACATATCTTCGGCCGTAGCCTGCACCTTGATTTTAAAATGGGAAAATTTCATCAAAATGGAAACGCTTTGCTGCAGTTTTTGGATATCCATAACCACCTCTACATCCAGGATATGGTCGGCAAACCGCTCAACTTTGGAGATTTTATCCAGAGCATAATGCTTCATGGCATCCGTTACTTCGACATGTTTTCCCACAATGGAAATATTATAAAATTCCGTCTGAAATTTAGATTGATTCATAACCACCTCAATTTTTGAATTAACCAATGGTATCACTTTTTTTAAAATATAGGAAGCAGTTATACCCAAACCACTTCAAGATTTGGTTTTGGGCAATTTCAAAGCTGTCGCAATTCGTCGATCTTAACCGGCTTAATATTAATAATATTGAGCCGGTTAAGATCGGCAAATTTCGTTGCTTTGAAGCCGCCGAAAACCCAAATCTTGAAATCCATTGGGTATAACAGTTAATGACTTAGTTATGAACAGTGATTAAGAATCCGTTAATTGATTGTTAAAGAAAATTACACAAAATGCACACCTCACCTAAACTCTTTACCATCAATAACATAAACTTAAATCCAGATGAAAGCATTTTTTTAAATCATAAAATCCAATATAAAGATCAGATAAAAAGCGGCAAGTTATAGACAAATTTTCCACAATATAACAAAATATTAACATTTAAGTAATTGTGAGTTTACATTTCCGCCCGAAAAAATTCGGAGCAATGGCTTACAACTTTATTAACCGCAAAGGGGTCGAATGAAAAGATTGTTTTCTCTTTCTCACAGCAGAAAAATCATGCATCAAATCTATAAGCGCTACACGCGAAAAAAAGCCGGTCTGCTTCCGCCGGAGCGAGAGGTTCTCGAAGCGGAATTAAAAAGTCTGGAAGCGGCTATTCTGCAAAAAGATAAAACAAAAGCAAATGACAGTACTGTGCGGCTTTCGGAAATGAGCCGGCAATATCTGAAAAAAACGCTCTTTGAGCGCTGCTGGGATTTAACAGCTACGCTCATTTTTGCGCTATTGATCGCCATTGTGATCAGACAAATGTGTTTTGAATTTTACACTATTCCGACCGGCTCCATGAGGCCGACGATCAAAGAGGGCGACCGCCTGCTGGTTTCCAAAACCAGCTTTGGCATTAATACCGTTACCCGCGTTTCGCATTTATATTTTGATCCTGATCTTGTAAAACGGGGTGATGTAGTCGTCTTTTCAGTTGAAGGCATGAATGTTGCCGATCCCAACATTAATTATTTTTACCTTTTTCCGGGCAAAAAGCAATTTGTCAAAAGACTGATTGCCAAACCGGGCGATACAATTTACTTTCACGGCGGAAGAATCTATGGCATCGACTCTTTAGGCAATGAAATCACTGAATATAGAAAAGAAACCTGGTTTTCGGAAATTGAACATATCCCCTTTATCACTTTTGAGGGTACCGTTGACGCCAGCAACATGATTCTGGATAAAATTTTTTCACCGGTCTATCTTTTGCAAATGAATCTGCCGATCGCCAAACTATGGGTTGCTCCCGGAGGCGCGCTCAAAGGCGAAATGCTGCCGATCAAATTAGATCTTTTTAGCGTCAAGGAACCGCCGCTGCAATATGGCAAACTTTGGGGCATGGAAAACTTTGCCATGGCACGGCTTTTAACCAAAGCAGAAACCTCGGATAATACCGGCAAAACGGATGCGCCATTCTATCTCGAACTGAAGCATAGTCCATCCATTAACAATATTAAGCTGGTTAGCGATGAACACGGTTTAATGCGGCCCGGCCTTTCCTTTAGCTACTCTTTTGTGCCGCTTGATGAAACTGCTCTTAAAACACTGTTTGCCCACTTGACCACAGCGCGCTTTAAAGTTAAAGACGGCTTTGCCTACCGATTGGAAAGTACCGGATCAAAAACAGCATATACGCCCGCTCTACCCGGCGTACCGGACGGCTGCTACGAATTTTGCGATGGCACGGCGCTTCGCGTCTATCCGGGCGGAATTACGAGGAAACTGGATAAAGAGCATCCTCTTAATCAATTTAGCTTAGAAAAGGCGCAGCTGCTCTATAATTGCGGTGTAGAGATCGACCTGCGCTTCATGCCTACTGCCGGTTATCGCAATCTCTTCCCCTCCAGGTATGCCTATTTCCGGGATGGTGATTTATATGTCATGGGCGCCCCGGTTTTAACCAAAGAAAATCCCCTGCTGAAGCAATTTTTGGAAAGTGAAGAGATCAAAGCAGAGCAAAACAAAAATTTTACTCCTTTTCTTGGCCGTCTGCTGCCGTTTGACAAGCATGGTAAATTAAAGCATTGCATGATCCGAAAATTTGGACTAACCATTCCGGATAAAATGTATTTGGCTCTCGGCGACAATCACGCCCAGAGCGGCGATAGCAGAGTCTTCGGTTTTGTGCCCGAGGCCAACCTGCGCGGAACAGCGGATTATTTATTTTTTCCGTTCGGCTCGCGTTTTGGCCACCTGCCGCAGCCTGCCATTCAGTTCTGGATCGTGCCGCATATGATTGTCTGGCCGCTCGTGCTTATCGCCCTTGCCTCAACTATAATTGTGGTGCGCAGAAGAAATCGCAGGCCCCTAAAATTTTAAAATTTTTTGTATAGCTTTTAAAATTTCTTTATCATATATTCTTCCAAAATTCATTAAAGGAGGTTTTGTATGACAGGAGTAGCAAGCGTAACATCCGGAGCCTATAGCAATCTGATTGGCAGTGTAACATCGAGCAAGCCATCCCGGATGCAACCAAGTGATATAACGAAATTTGCCACGGATCTGGCCGGCAAATTTACCAAGGAATCTCTAAAAAAAAACGCCCCTGAACTGATTGCCGAACTAATGGAAACGGCGCAAAAAGATACGGGCTTTATCAAGGAAGGAGCGTTAAAGCAGGAGTGGGTCAAACAGGTCTACGAAGGTGTTATTAAGACGGTATTTCAAGACACTGAGCCCGACTACTGCAGCATTCTGCTTAATTTGGCTAACACCACAATGCCCGGCTTCAAACAGTATTATGGCGAGTTCAAACATATTGTCGATGACAAATCCGGCTTTACGGAAGGCGAGATAGAAAAATACGCTACAGAGATCTATAATAAATTCAAAGGTGATATCAATCTCGGCAATCTCATTTCAGTAGCTCATACGATTATTGCCATGGTACATGAGGCAACGGAAACAAAACCGGAGCGCATTCCCGAACTGGAAAAAGACTTGGCCAAATCAGTGATTAACAAGGCTTTTGAAGGCAAGAATTCCCCGATTGAGATAATCGCCAAAGAAGCGTTGTTGTATGCCATACCGGGTATGATCACAGTTCTCAAAAACATTCAAACCGGAATTATCGATCTTGCCAGCAGGGCCAAATCTTGCTGCAAGAAACTTTTCAGCTGCTGCTCGTGCTGCAAATAACCGAAAACAAAGCTATGCCTCAAATTGAGGCATAGCTTTTTACTGCTGTTCCAAAAACTTCTTCCCTTCAATAAAAGCTTTCTTGCTAAACACAATTGAGCTATGGCCCCGTTTTAAAACAATATGCTTGTGGGGCGAAGTCAGCTTTGTTTCGCCCACCGTCACGATTCCGTCATTTTTCTCTTTAATAAAGGGATTAAGGCTCAGATCGCCTGCGATAACAAGTACTTTCATGGTGGAAGGCAGTTCCCCTAAATGCTCAAAATCGGTCTCTGCAGTCAGCTCCCGCCCGGAAGCCTCTTTAACCAGTTTCTTAATTATGCTATATTTACCGATCAGCCGTCCCCAGTTGGAGCCCTGATTGGGGGGCGAGAGCATAACAGCTTTTCCAACCTTAGCCTCAAGCGGACAAGACGGATGGTTGACCGCCGCGCGCACGATCAGTCCGCCCATGGAATGGGTCACAAAGTTAATGGGCTTGCCGGGGTTTGAGGTTGCCAGCTCCATTAATTTAGCAACCAGCGTTTCAGCGTGGGCTTCAATCGAGCGATCGCGGCTTTGGTACTCCCAATTGACCACCCGCCAGCCCTCTTTTTTCAGATTCTTAGCAAAAAAATGCATATGCATGGAAGAACTTAAAAAGCCATGAACGCATACCACGCTCTCGTCTTTTGGCGCACGGCAAAAAGCCACACTAAAACAAAATAAAAATATTCCTATAAACCGCTTCATGCAACACCTCCATCAATTAATCGCTAATAAATATAGCTCAAAAACTACAAAAAATCCAGCAATACATGATTAGACAGATTTCCGATGCGCTAAATAAATTACGCCCCTGTCAGTTATTTTTGTATCTGTTTTTTTTTGCTGTGCCGCGTTTATAGAAAATTAGTTGGTTCTCTTTTCCACCGACATAAGAATTGCCGAGCAAAAAGAAAGTTTTAAAGAAAAAGTCGTTTGACATATTAAATGATGAAGAATCAGCTCCCGGCGCAGGGTAAGTGGTCGTTGTCGTTGTTGTCGGCGTCGGTGGCGGCGTCGGGTGGTGGCGGTCATAAATAATTACGCCGTTAAAAATGACCAGATAGGGCTCGTTGGAAGTAAGCCAATGCACCGTATCGTCGCCGGAAGTGCCGTCAAAGTCGCAAAGATCGGTCGAGCCGGTTGTAATGAGGCCGGAGGTGTTAACTAAAATGGGAATAGCCAGCGTACCCACATCTCCGCCTACCGCGTTAAAATAGGCGCCATTTAACGCGTTTACCGCTTTAGCCGTGCCGCTGTTTAAGATTGATCCGGCGGAAACAAATGAAGCAGCGTTGGTTGCGATTACGCCTCCCAGCAAAATTTCCCCGGCGTTGATCGCTAAAGAGCCCATATTGCCGCCGTCACCCGCCATCGCATACAAAGTCGCTGTGCCGGTTGAAGATGACAGATCGAGACTGTCCGCTTTTAATGAAGCAGGGAAGGTCGTATTGCCGGCAGCGGCGATCACAATATCGGCAAGAGGATCGGTCGCACCGACATTGGAAGAAAAGAGCAGATTGCCATTATTGGAGCAATTGACACGCAAGCCATATCCGCCGTTAAGCGTTCCGCTAAAAGTTACGGCAGCGGCGATTGAGGCGGCATTCAGGTTGGTATAAGCCGCTAAAGTTACCGGTCCCGTAAAGCTAATCGTACTTCCTGCTGAACGCACTACGCCGCCAAGCGACACGGCGCCGGCGCCGCTTTGGTAAAAAGCACCGGCAGCAGAAGTTATTCCGGCAGCAGTAGAAGTAAAGGTTCCGGAATTATTCACGATAATCGGCCCACTATTCGTTGCAGTCCAGGCCGCTCCGCGAATAATATTGGTGCCGGCAAGATTTATACCCGCGGATCCGGTCGTGCTTAGTGCGCCGCCAAAAGTTGAAGTGCCGCTGCCGGCCGTCTGGATAATTGAACCGGCATTAATAGCTGCCGCGGCTACATCGACCGCATTCACTATCGTAAGCGATGTCAAAGGAGTGCCGGAGCCGATAGCGCCGCTTAAAGTTATGTTACCAACAGCCTCCAAAGACAAAGCTTTGGCGCCGTCCACCATATCGGAAAATGTAATGTAGCCGCCGGCTATAAGCGCGGTCGTACCCAGCACGGTAATCGGAGTCGCAAAAGAGATGTTGACGCCAACGGTAATATCACCGATCAACTTGAAGGGGCCGGTGCCGTTTTGCGTATAGGATCCGGCAATGGAGGTGCTGTTGATGGAAGATCCCGATACCGTACCGGAATTAGTGACAATTACCGATCCGCCATTGGTTGTTACCAAGTCGCCATTGCGCACAAAATTCTTGCCAACCAAAATAATCGCATCACCGGCGCCATTAGTATTGATG
>CAZCPS010000024.1:0-11849 GCA_964499895.1 uncultured bacterium
TCGCGGGAGCTTTCGCGTTGCCGAAATGGGCAGTTATTTCCTTACGGACCCTTAATATTAATAATATTAACTCGGTTAAGATCGGCAAATTGCGATGCTTTGAAGCCGCCGAAAATCCACCTTTTGAGGTTGCTTGGGTATATTTTTGGAAAAAAACGGAAAGAGAGGGAGTCGAACCCTCGATACCCTTTAGGGGTATGCGTCCTTAGCAGGGACGTGCTTTCGGCCACTCAGCCATCTTTCCAAAAGAAATTGCTAAATAAAAGACTTTTATTATAACCATTGGATCTTTTTGAGACAAGGATATATACCGATTGAACACTCCCAAGGCTTTGGCGCCGCACAATCTTAAATTTTAAAGTTGATTTATAATTCTTATTTTATAAAATATTACATTGCTCATTTTTTTTTCGAGTTAACTCGTCGTTGTACATTTTTAAACAGGAGATTTTGTGTCGTTAAGTTTGGGTAGTAAGGTTTTTTGCAGGGGTGGTTTTTTAGCAGTATCGTTTTTTCAAAACTCTGCTTTGCAAGCATGTCGTGCTCTGGATGCGGGATTATCCGTGTATGATAGAATTTATAAATTTGTCGCTAATAATCATCCCGCGGCCCTGCTGAGCAGGTTCAATTTTGTTCGATTTCCCATAGCTTTGGAAAAGATGATTGTTGATTATCAACTGGCTAATATGACTCAACAGTACAATGGAGTTTTGACATATGATCCTCAAGAGCATAAAGCTTTAATTAGTTCGGTTCTGACAAAAATAAAACCTCAGGTGAAAAAAACAAAAGAGTTTGGGTGCGAGGTTAGGTTGGTGGCCTCTGAAGTTAAAAAAGCAGTAGCGCTGTCTCTTGGAAAAGTGATTGTTACTGAAGGACTTATAAAGAATGTCAGATTTGCAAAAATTCTTGAATCAAAAAGCTCATTTGATTCTAAGGTAAACTATGCAGATCTTAAAGAGGAAGATAAGATAGCTGCGGTTTTGGCTCACGCAATGGCGCATAGCGAAAGTAGAAATATTTTAAAGAAAAATGAGTTTCTCTGGATCTCAGCTACAGCTTTGACTTTTGTCAAATTGGGTTTTATCGGTTTTAAAAATGGCCAATCGTTAGGTGTGCAAAGTGTGTGTAAAATTGCAAAACCTGTTTTTATGAAATGGGTTATGGCTGCGCAAATGGGTAAAATTTATGACCGGATTATGTTTGGAGAAAATGAGCTGCAAGCTGACAGACGCTGTATTGAATTGCTTGACAGTTCCGGATATAATCCTAAATCCGCGCTTTGGATGATGGAGTTTTATGCGAAAAGCTTTCCTCTTCCGGTTGATAAAATCGCCAGGATAGTTAGGCTGCGCTACGATTTGATGAATTGTCCGAGCAGAAAAGAGCGTTTTGAAATTATGAAAAAACAGTGTGAATCAGTAAAAGGTTATACCGAAGCAACCTGAAGAATCGGTTTTAGGCAAATTGCAGCGCTTTGAAGCCGCCGAAAATCCGATTCTTTAGGTTGTTTCGGTATAACTCTTTTCAGGACAGGTTTTTCCTGGAGACGCCTCTGTTCGAATTTCGTTGATGAGTCTGGACCTTTCTTCCAGCGCCGCAGCGATCGTTTTGCCGATATATTTGGACAGCTGACCCTTGTCTATGCCTTGCTCGTCATACGATTCAATTAGATTTTCAGTTATTATAGTGTTGCCGGTTTCCTTGAGCTCCCTTTCCGTTATTTCAACCTTGGCTCGTGCCAATAATGCCGGGTTCGCTTCTTCTCCTTCGTTTGTGATTTTCCATGCCTGGTGATATTTTCCATTGACCGGCACCATTAGTTGATAAACAAATTCCGGTACATTTGGCAACCGCCTTACTTCATTAAATAAATGGGCGATCTTTTTTCTGCGATTATCATGTAAAGCACGATAGTTATTCGCCGGAATGTTAAATGGCGGACACGCGCCCGTCTTTTCATCGCGGCTAAGCATCCTTAGACAAGAGAGTGGCAATGGCACCTCAATGTCATGAAATTCAAAGCGCGACCCTGTTTCTATGGCCGCATAAAGCGCGTCTTCCAACACCGGAAACCAACTAAAGGTTTCATCTTGCGCTATACAAATTCCTAGCGCTTTGTTACGCAGTTCATCCCGGATTTTTTCGCTTAAAGCGATTCCTTCGAAATGTGTTTGATAACTGGAAACTGCATTTAGATCGTGCCGGCGCAGTTCGGTTTTGATGTCATCAGGAGACATGACTGCCCCTTGCAAATTTTTCGGATTTATCGAGCTAAATAAAGAACTGTTCCTGGCATAATGGCTTTTTCCTGCACCCAGGTTTCCTCCTATGCAGAAAATTGTGCGTTTGGGAAGGTTAAGCTCTTTAGATAGTTGCATCATTTTAATTGCATAGTTGGCAATCGCAGTCGCATGGTAGCGCGATCTTTCCGGTAAATATTCCGATTCGTTTTTCGCAAAGGCAATCAATGCGTCATACGAATTTAAGCCCTGTCCTTCAAAGTCTTTTAGATTTACTTTCAACTTATATGTATAAGCTTCCAGTGTGCTAATAGCCCCCCCCGACCGTTGAAGGCAATTTCGCCTAAGCTCATAGGTGTTCGGTATTATAAGTTGAGAGGTGGTGGGGGAAGGGGGTGTGGTTAAAATTGTACGAATATCTCGCTTCTTAATGGTCATTAAGACCGATTTTGCAATTTTTATCCGCTTTTCTTTGTTTACCCTTAGCTCATAGTCAGCATATGTTTCAGTACTATTATTTTTAAGTCCCACCGCGCTTAAAAAAGCCGCCAATGCCTCTAGTTTCCCATTTTCTGCTGTTGTAATCTGCTTATCAGTCATGTCCGCGGAAGGTGTGGATAAGGGCTCATTTTTTTGCGCAGCAATAACAGAAAAATAATTTTCCAGCGCTCGCTCTATTTCAGTCGGATCTTGACCCATCTCTTCCAGATCCTTTTCTTCGCGCAGCGCAATTTCCCGCATTGATAGGCGGGGTAGTTCGGCTAAGAAAACATTTACGCGCGTTTCAGCTGTGGTTTGAATCTGTTTGGCTATAATTCGAATGCGTTCATACAATGACGCCTCTTTTAAATCATTATCAATTAATAAATGGCTGGCGACAGCAAAGTGAACCGCAAAATTTTCATCAGCAAGTTCTTTATCGATTATTGTATTGGCACGGTCAGGATCGGCTAAAATAGCAGCAGCAATTTCCTGAGCTTTAAGTTGGATGTGCAGCGGGTTTTGCATTATATAAGAACGGCACGCCGTAGAAAACATTTTTTTCGGCGATAAGTTGACGAATCCTGACATGGCTATCTTCCTTTTTATATTTCTCTATATATAAAAAGGAAGATTATGTCTAATTTTACTATTCGAATCGGGCTCGTACGCTTTCCGGAAGAGCTGATCTTAATACTTCAATTTTTCTCGTCGGTAATACTGATAACAGGTAGTCGATTTGTCCTAAGGTAAGCTGACTTGCAATTTCCCTGATTGCTTCATCAGAAGCGTAGGATAATGAAATTACCATCGACTCATTATTTACATCGACGAAATTGTTTCTGTTATTTGGTAAGACAGGTGATATAGGCATATAAGATCTCTTGGGTATAATCTTTGTACCGGACAAAAATTGCTTGTATGGAGGAAACAAGCCTTTATCAAATCGATCCTTTTGCTTGCCTATAGAGCCTTCGGCTATTGGCTGCGCAATACGGATTGCTGCGCTTCGATTTGATTTTGGCTTGATTTCCTCTATACTAACCAATTTTTGTTCGGTACAAAGGTGTTTAATTGATAATATTATAAATTAAATCAGCATTTGTTGCAATGTAAACAAAATTATAATTGTTATTTAAATATAATAAGCAATTTTTTAAAACGCGGAGACTACCGGTTAATCGAGGTGATAGGTCTGCGATAAGCGTTTGCCATTTAACGCATTCCAGTAGGAAGTCATCTGCGAGCCGTCCGGATTTTGCACAACCACACTATATACCGGCAAAAAGATCTCAGTCGTTTTTCGCACCGTAAAATCTTTGCCGAATGCCGCAAAAGCTATATTTTCGATCTGGTAACTGCTATACCGCTTGGTGATGCGATTGGCATTTTTGGAGGGTTTTGTTACCAGCCACTGATCCAGCCTGGTTTCCGGCATCACTTCCATCTTGGGATTTTGCAGGTGCAGGCGGTAACTGTTGCCGGTTTGCACGATCAGATTTTTTTTGCGGCAGGTATCCAGCCACTTGTCTAAAACTTCATTGTCGACATTTAAGTATTTGGAGAGCGATTCCCGATCCATCGAGCCGCCTTTTAATGCCAGGGCATTGATGATTTTGAAATCCTGACGATCGGCTCCGGCCGAAATGCAATCGGTAAAGCCATGCGTTTTTTCCCATGAATTGGTGCTGATCACCATTTCGCCGTCAACCATGCTCCAAAGAATAATGCCTTCGCCGGTTTTTTCGTGGTTCTTGCTATATTTTACTTCCATCAACAGATATGGATGGAATTTTAGGTCGGGTTCCAAATATGCGTGATCACTATCTTTTAATAGCTCTCTTTTGTGCGATTCCATGATGCTCTCGGCACTATGGCGTACTTCCAGCGTCTGAAACTTTCCGTTGTTGAAAAGATCCAGAGCCCGATTTTTAATATTCGGAAATGTATTCCAAGCCCAATAACCGCCGACGGTTAAGATTATAATGATGATGAAAGTAGAAAGTGCGCGCATAGGTTTTTCTCCTCTATTGAAAACCTCTCTATGGTAAGATCTTCAAACCTGCTAAGTTTTTTACGCCCAATGCAAGATCTGATATATAGAGATCTCCTATTTGCTGCTATATGCAATATATGTTTATTTTGGCAATATTATTTTTTTTATTACATAACTATTTTAATGTTGCAACAAAGAAAAATGATAGAGCGCTAGCTTTTAATCTTTCATAGACATTAAAAATTCCGCGTTACTGCCGGTTTTTTTCAGTCGGTTGAGCAGTAGGTTTAATCCGTCCTGCGGCGTTAAATCAGCCAGCGCCTGCCTGAGCAGATAGATTTTTTCCAGCTCTGCCGGGTGGTAAAGCAGCTCCTCTTTGCGCGTGCCGCTTTTGATGATGTCGATCGCCGGATATATGCGTCTGTCCGCCAGTCTTCGATCCAGCACCAGTTCCATATTGCCGGTGCCTTTAAACTCTTCAAAAATAACTTCGTCCATGCGCGATCCGGTGTCAATCAGCGCCGTTGCAATGATCGTAAGCGAGCCGCCATGTTCTATGTTGCGCGCCGCGCCGAAGAATCGTTTCGGTTTGTGCAGGGCATTGGCATCAACGCCGCCGGTTAAAATTTTACCGGAATGCGGTTGCACCGTGTTATATGCTCTTGCCAGACGGGTAAGCGAATCAAGCAGAATCGCTACATCTCTGCCGCTTTCAACCAGACGCCTGGCTTTTTCGATCGCCATTTCGGCAATCAGTACATGGCGATCCGGCGGTTCGTCAAAAGTCGAAGCAATAACTTCGCCTTTAACAGTACGGATCATATCGGTGACTTCTTCCGGCCGTTCGTCAATCAGCAGCACAATCAGGAAAATTTCAGGATTGTTTTGCTCAATCGCATTGGCAATATTTTGAAGCAGCACCGTTTTACCCGACTTGGGCGGCGAGACAATCATCGCTCTTTGACCTTTGCCGATCGGCGCAGCCAAATCCAGAACGCGCGTCGTATAGCGGTCTTTAACCGTTTCCATGATCATTCGTTGGTCCGGATAGAGCGGCGTTAAGTTCTCAAAAAGTGTACGGTCTTTTACATATTCCGGATCTTTATCATTGATTCTCTCAACTTTTAAGAGAGCAAAATATTTTTCTTTTTCCTTTGGCGAGCGCAGAGTGCCATATATGCTGTCGCCCTTTTTAAGGGAAAACCGTCGGATTTGCGCCGGCGATACATAAATATCTTCCGCCGATGGCATATAGTTGTAATTGGGTGAACGCAAAAAGCCGAAACCGTCAGGCAGCACTTCCAAAACACCTTCGCCATAAAGCAGTTCGTTGGGGCGGCTCGAGATCATTTTAACAATGTCAAAGACGATTTGTGATTTGGTGAGAGCTCCCAGCTGTTTTAGGCCGATGGCTTTGGCGTATTTTTGCAGTTCTTCAATGTTCATGCGCTGCAGTTCAGAAATTTTAATAATGGTCATGGGTGCATCGGAAGCCTGAACCTCTTTTGCTTGCGGCTCTCCGCCTTCAATTGGTTCGAGTTCTTCTTGAATGGATTCTTCAGGCGGGCTCTTAGCGATTTTAATAATCGGCGGAGGGGGGATTTTGTTTTCTTGGTTCATGAAGACTCAGTCTCCTATATAAAATGTTAAAGGTTTGTTTAAATTCTTTCGACGAACCGTTGTTTTCAACAACGAAATCCGCTTTTTTTAGTTTTTCTTGCGATCTCATCCTGCCTTGCCGCGCCGCAAAACCTGTTTTTGTAAATCTGTTGACGCATAAGGCTTCTTTTGCGGTAATGGCGATTGTAATATCATAAAATTTTTCGGCGCCGATCTCATGGAGCAGGGGCATTTCAACTACGAAGCAGCTATATGCCGGATCATCTTTAACTTGCTCATATAACAATTCGATTTTTCTAAGCAAGGCCGGGTGCAATAATTTTTCCAGCTTGTCAAGTTTGGTCTTATTGTTAAATACCAGCGCCGCTATCTTTTCCCGATTCAAAATATTATTTACTACAATTTCCGGGCCCAGTAATTCAATTACTTTTTTACCAAGCTCTGTAGCAGAAGATAAAAATTGATGGACTAACAGGTCGGCATTGACAACGAAGGCGCCCTTCTCCTGAAAAAAACGGCAAAATGTCGATTTGCCGGTTGCTACGCCGCCCGTAACAGCAATTTTTAACAAATTTAACATTCTCCCCAATTTTTGCCAATCGCTATATCTACAACCAGCGGAGCTTTGAGCTTGGCTGCCGTTTCCATGCGATGTTTTACTATTTTTTTGAATGTTTCAATTTCACCGTCGGGAATTTCGAAAATCAGTTCATCGTGGATTTGCAAAATGAGAAAACCTTCCAAATGTTGAGAGCGCAAATCATTGTCGATCGCGATCATGGCCATTTTGATCAGGTCGGCCGCCGTGCCTTGCAACGGTGTGTTAATGGCCAGCCGCTCGGCTGCGCTTTTAAGCATGTAGTTGGAGCTGGTAATTTCTAAAATCGGCCGCTTTCGGCCAAAGAGCGTTTCGGCGTAGCCTTTTTCTGCGGCATCTTTTTTGCATTTTTCCAGAAAATGTGAAATCTGAGGGTATTTTTCAAAATAATTTTCGATAAACTCTTTGGCTTTGGCCGTACTGATGTTAAGTTGCGCGGAAAGACCATAGGGACCCTGGCCGTAGAGGATGGCAAAATTAACTGTTTTAGCGAGCGATCGCATCTCTTTGGTTACTTTATCTAGCGGCACATCAAAGACTTCGGCTGCCGTAGCGCTGTGGATGTCGAGATTTTTGCTGAAGGCTTCGAGCAGTTTTTGATCATTGCTAAAATGCGCCAGGAGCCTAAGTTCGATTTGCGAATAGTCGGCGCCAAGATAGCTCCAGCCTCTTTTTTGCGGGCCAAAAGCTTTGCGGATCTGCAATCCCTCATTAGAGCGCACCGGAATGTTTTGCAGGTTGGGTGCATGGCAGGAGAGCCGGCCTGTGGCCGTTACCGACTGGTTAAACGACGGATGGATTCTTCCTGTGATGATGTTGATTTGGCGCGGCAATGCGATGGCATAGGTAGTTAGCAGTTTTTGTTTGCCGCGGTAATCGAGAATGTCGCGCACCAAAGGCGAAGTAGCCGAGAGCTTTTCCAAAATGTCTGCCGCAGTCGAACGGCTCTTTTTTCCGGGCAGGGTAAGTCCCATTTTGTCATAAAGAATTTCGGCGAGCTGCTTGGGTGAATTGATGTTAAAGGTCTCACTGCAGGCGGCATAAATATGTTTTTCCAAAAGCTTAATCGCCGTTTCCAAATGCTCTGCCGCCGCCGCCATTTTATCTTCGTTTAAAAAGATGCCGGCCCGTTCCATTTTGGCCAAAATAGGCAAAAGCGGCATTTCAATATCATAAAAAAGTTTGTCCAAATGATTTTCTTTGAGCTCTTTTTCGAACAATTGTTTAAGACGGCAGGTATAATCGACATCCTCACAGCAATAGGGCGCGACCTTTTCAATCGGCACAACATTCATCGTCAGCTGATTTTTGCCTTTGCCGATCAAATCCTCAATCAAAATTTTGCGTTTTTGGAATTTTAAAAGAGAGAGCGCGTCCAGGCCGTGCGCGCGGCTTTGCGGATTCTGCACATATGATGCTACCATCGTATCGAATTCGATGTTCCTGATTTCTATGCCGGCATTTAGCAGCACATGGTAGTCATACTTGATATTGTGGCCATAAAATCCAATTTGGGCATTTTCCAAAAGCGGTTTGATGGTTTCGATGATTGTCTTTTGGTCCAGTTTGCCATTAAGCGGCAGATAGTAGGCTTCGTGCGGCTCCCACGCGAATCCGATTCCGACCGGCTGCGCCTGCATAAAATCAAGCGAAGTGGTTTCCGTGTCAATGCAGACGCTTTTGGCTTTTTTCAGCTTTTCGATCAGTTTTTCCAGATCGTGCGCGGTCTGGACAGTATGGTAGTTGTTCTTTTCGGGCGCGTTCGTTTTTTCCGGCTGCATTTGTTCTAAAAAGGATCGAAAATCGTTTTCCCGATAAAATTCGGCCAGTTCGGTTGCTTTGGGTTTGTGTATTTCAAAAAAGGAGAGCTCCTTGGGAAAGAGGACATCAAAATTTAAGGTGGCCAGCCGGCGGCTAAGAAGCGCCAGCTCTTTATTTTCGATAAAAACCGCCTGCTTTTTTTTGTTGGCGATTAGTTCGGGGTGCGTTAGGAGGTTGTCGAGGCTGTCAAATTGATTCAAAAGATCGGTAGCGGTCTTTGCCCCGAACCCGGGCAGTCCCGGAATATTGTCGGAGGCATCGCCCATAATGGCTAAAAGATCCAGGATTTGCGAAGGCTCTACGCCATAGATTTCTTTGACCTTCTTTTCATCCAGTATCAGATTGTTCTTGAAAGTATTGAGACCGAAAATGTGGGGAGAGACCAGCTGGTAGAGATCTTTGTCTGTGGTGCATAGATAGACTTGCAGCTCTTTTGTCTCGCTCCATTTGGCAATGCTGGCCATCGCGTCGTCGGCTTCAACGCCCCTTTCAAAAATAACGCCCAGTCCGAAAAGATGGCAAAACTGTTCGGCCAGTTTAAATTGCGCCAAAAGATCCTGCGGCACGGCAATCCGGTTTTTTTTGTAGTCCGGATAGAGTTTGCGGCGGCCCGCCTTATTGTCGGGACCGTCGAAAACAATCGCCATATAGTCGGGTGAAAAGTCCGCCAGAAGTTTTTGGATGGAACGGATAAAGCCAAAGAGCGCGCCGGATGGCGCGCCTTTACTGTTGGTCATCGCCGCAATCGCATAATATGAGCGAAACAAAAAGTTGATGGCATCAACAATCAATATTTTTTTCAAGGCGGCAACCTGTTAGGGCTGATAAAGGTAAGAAAAATTGCGCCAGGTGGAGTCTTGAGGCTCCATGTGCAAAGCTTGCCTGATGGTTTTACTCAGACTGTTTTGGCCGCGGATCAGATCAGAGAGCCATTTGGCTTTAGGCACCAGTTCAACGACCTGATAGGGTTTTGCCATATCGATGCCGGCAGCCTGCAAGAGCGCTTCGAGGGTGTCCTGATAGCTGGCTTTGTCATGATCAATAAAACCATATTCCAAAGCCGTTGGCGGATCAAATACTTTTGCGCCATACTCATTGATCAGTTTGTCTTTATCGACGCGTACGCGGTTAGCGGTTACCACCTCGACAAAATTCTGATAATTGTAGGAACAGATTTTTTGCAAAGATTCGCCTTCATTTTCTTTCCAAGGCTGATAGGGAGAAAGTTCGGTTTTGTTTTTGCCGTCGCTAAGGTAAAGAGATTTTACGCCCCATTTGTTTAGAGGATCATACACATTGAAAAAGGGACCGGAAAAAACGCCGACCGAACCAATAATGCTTACGGGCGATGAGAAAATTTGATCAGCGGCGCAGGAAATAAAGACGCCGCCGGAAGCGCAGAGGCCGTCTATAAAGGCATAAACCGGTACATTATATTTAGCTTTGTAGGTTTGGAGCATACGGTAAATGTTATCGGAGTCGACTACCGTGCCGCCGGGTGTTTGCATATAGAGCAAAATGCCTTTGACCCGATTGTTTTGCAAAATTCCCTTGCGGGATTCGATTAGCTGGCTTTCGATGACGGCGGAAGTCACTTCATTATTGCCGATCACGCCATGGATCTTGATTTGCAAAATCGCCGGCGTATTTGCCGGCAGCACTCTATTGTTGCCGTTCAGGTCAGGCAGCGGGCTAAAGACCGTCTTGTCCATGGCCTCATGCGAAGAGCCCAGAGACATAATAATTAAAATGATCGGAATAAAGGCTAAAAAAATGCCAAAAACTCCAAAAAGCGTTTTGCAAAGGCTGCGAATAGCGGAAATGAAAATGGATTCTTTGATAACTTCCATAAATATACACCTTATTTTATGACCGAAGGCCTGTCTTGAGAAAACTATATGCAGTTTAGCAAGGTTCAAATTTAATGCAATAGCAAAAGCTTGCGGAGAACGGGTAAAAGCAATAAGCTTCAACTAAAGAAATTTGAGTGTTTTATGGATAATTTTTGGCTTTTCGAGATTGGTCTGGGGCTGCTTTTTTTGCTTTGTGTCAACTTTGGCCTGAAGCATTTATTCAAGATTTTTAAACGCCGGATTCATCTTGGCAAGCAGGAATGGAAGCGTAACATCGAACCGATACTTTTTCGGCCGATGCACCTTTTTTTGATTACATTGGGCGCCGCCTATATTGTCGATGTGCTCTCGCTGCAATTTGATTTGCCTGTTCTCTATAAATATACTAATGTCGCGCGCAATGCCGGCGTCGTCATAATCCTTTCATGGACTCTTTTACGCGGCAAACGCGAAATACAAAGGCACATGCTCCAAAAAATCCATAAAGAACATCTCAAGATGGATGCCGCCTCTTTGCACTTTATCGGCAAGCTGTTAACTATCATGATTGTTTTTATCTCCTTTTTAATCATTCTGCAGCTTTTGCGTTTAGATATTATGCCGCTGATCGCCTTTGGCGGCATTGGCGCGGCTGCGGTTGGTTTTGCCGGCAAGGATGTGATCGCCAACTTTTTTGGCGGCATGATGCTGCATATTACCCGTCCTTTTGTCATTGAAGATCAGGTCGAGATTAAAAAAGAGGGCATTAAAGGCTATATTGAAGAGATCGGCTGGTATATGACCTGCATCCGGCTGATTGACAAGATGCCCGTCTATGTGCCCAATTCGCTCTTTTCTACGGCCATGGTGGTTAATCTGTCCCGGATGACCCATCGCATGATGGATAAAGTGCTCTCGCTCCGCTATGAGGATTATGATCTACTTCAGAGCCTGCTGCCCCAAATCAGGCAGCTTTTATTAAATGATGCCGATGTTGATCAAGAGCAGCCTGTGATTGTCAACTTTGAAAACTATAGCAACTTTTCTTTGGATATTATCATGCGCGCCTATATTAAAAAGACCGGCTATGCCGAATTTATGCAAGTGCAGGAGCGACTGCTTTTAAAGATCAAGGAATTGCTAAGGATTACCGGCGCCGATATTCCTTTTCCCACTTCAGTTATTGAACTTAAGAAACAGCCTTAGGGCCCGTAAGGAAATAACTACCACATTTCAGCTGCGCCAAAGCCCCGGGCTTG
>CAZCPS010000025.1:0-11706 GCA_964499895.1 uncultured bacterium
TGGTTAATAATATAAAAATGGTTATCACATTTTTTTGTCTAGATAAATTATGAAAAAGTATTCGATGGATAGGCCATTTATGGCCCGGCTTATAAAAAAAGAGCTCTTAAGCTCTCATACGGATCGCGAAACCTATCACCTGATTTTTGACATCGACGGCGCTCAATTGTCATTCAAGCCGGGCGATGCCGCCGCTATTTTTCCCTGCAACGATCCGGAAGAAATTGAAAAAACCAAAGCGGCGCTTTCTTTCGATGACCCCGGCCATCTCTTTGATGACAAGCTCAGCCTTGGCAAAGCGCCGATTGCGCTTATTACTCTTCTGGCTCAAAAAGAACCCTTTTTAGAGGACCTGCTAACAAAACCGGCCGAACTGGAAAAATATATTGCCGAGCATCACATCTGGGATCTCTTAATGGAAAATTGCGCCGCCGTTTTAGATCCAAAACAGATAATAGAGCTACTCTATCCGCTTGCGCCCCGCTTTTATTCGATTGCTTCCTCGCAAAAGGCCGATCCCAAAAACTTGCATCTAATTGTTGCTACGCTAACTTATAAAACCAATAATATTACCCGCCGCGGCGTCGCGTCCCACTTCCTATGTTACCGCGCCAAGGAAAACCAAACGCAAGTACCGCTTTTTATCCATCACACCAAATCATTTGCGCTGCCCTCACGCGAAGTGCCGATCATCATGATTGGCGCCGGCACAGGTCTTGCCCCTTTTCGAGCCTTCCTCCAAGAGCGGCAACTGGAAAACTCTTCTTCGCAAAACTGGCTCTTTTTCGGCGAGCGCAACGCCAAAACGGATTTTTACTTTAAAGAGGAATTTTTGGATCTGCAAGACAGAGGCTTTTTAAAATTGGACTTGGCCTTTTCAAGAGACGGGACAAAGAAAGTCTATGTTCAAAACAAAATCTATGAACAAAAAAAGCAAATCTGGCAATGGCTGCAAAAAGGAGCCGGCATTTATGTCTGCGGCAACGCCTCGCGCATGGCCAAAGATGTTCACAAAACTCTTGCTCTTCTTATTGAAGAAGAGGGCAAGACAAACGGGCCGGAATATCTAAAAACGCTTATCCGTGACAAGCGCTACGCAAGAGATGTTTACTAATTCTCAACAGTTGAGATCAAACAAAAACACTGCAAGCCTTCGCCGCAGCCAAAGTCGGTAAGGCCATCGCCGGAAGTCGCTGTTATGCCTATCTGCTCTTTAGCGAGCCCAAGCGTTTCGGCGATTTTCTGCCGCATCGCATCAATCTGCTTTTGGAATCTGGGCGTTTTTCCTTCAATCGAGATCGCCACATGCACTATTTTTTGCGCGCCTAGCGAGGCAAGAGCCTTTTCCACATAGACGGCCGAATCGGTAATGCCATCCTTCAGGCAAAGCTCTTGCGCGATGCCGCCCAGTATCGGTATACCTGTGAGGGATGTAATCGCATTGCAAATGGCATGAAAAATCAGGTCGCCGTCGGAGTCGGCCGATAAACCGGACGCGTTTTCAAAGAGTACGCCGCCCAGGATACAGGGTTTATTGGAATCGTTCGGTAAAAAACGGTGGCTGTCCTGGCCAATGCCGGTACGATAAATAGGACGAGGCAACATAGTAACTCCTCAGTTAGAGCCCGGGAGCTTTCGCTCTGCCGAAATGGGTAGTTATTTCCTTACGGGCCCTTATTACCGTATCATTATATCAAATTGGCATTAGCCGGTAAAGCTTAAGCGATTTTGACAGGGCTCGCGCTCTCTTGAATCAATTGGGATGCAAAATAGTTTCGCAGTTTTAATTTTGTAGCGTTTTATAGGGAAGCTTCCTATAATAATCGCTTCAATATGTTAAATTATGGTGAAGATATGTCCTTTATGCCCATTACAACTGCGCCGCCAAGATCTGCAAGTTGCATAAATTTGGCTTACACGCCAAACAAATTTAAAATAATTGATCATCCCAGAGCGCAATCCGCAGCCGGAGTCGTTCTTATTTCCGTTTTGAAAGCGCTTGAATTAACCGGAATTTTCTTTTCATCAAGTAATATGTTGCGAGTCACATCTTCCTGCTATTTTGCCGACACGGAACAGGACGACGGCCCGAGCGCCAGAACTTCGTCAACATTAAAATAGGGGATTGCGCGACGCCAAAGCCAAATGAAAAAGATTCTGGCAAATTCTCTTATCGGCTATTATTCCGGTATATCTGTTGCACAAGGAGAGCGCGATGTCGATCGATAGCGTACAAATTACCGGTAAAAACCCTTTAAACGGCCAAATCCAAAGCTCCGGCGCTAAAAACGCCGTAACCAAATTGCTGGTCGCGTCGCTCATCTCCAACAAAAAATGCGTCTTTTACAATGTGCCCAACATCGGCGATGTGGAAATTACGCTTGCCCTATGCCGCGAAGTCGGCATGCAGGCCTCATGGGACCGCAAGGCTAAATGCCTGGAAGTAATCACACCGGAGCTCAAAACAACAACCATCTCCCAGCAGTTTTCCGGCGCCAACCGCATTCCGATTCTAATACTGGGCGCCCTGCTCGGCCGAACCGGCGAAGAAATTTGCGTACCAACGCTCGGCGGCGACCATCTCGGCTCCCGCCCGCTCGATTTCCATATCCGCTCGCTGCAAAATTTAGGCGCCATCGTTGAATACCGCGAAAGCCCGGATGGCAGCTCCTATTTTGCCAAAGCGCCCGACGGCGGCATGCAAGGCACGCTGATCGTGCTGCCCTACCCCTCGGTCGGCGCTACCGAAAACTGTATTTTGGCCGGAGTAAAAGCCAAGGGGCTGACGGTCATCAAAAACGCCGCCATCGAACCGGAAATTATCGACCTGATCCTCTTTTTACAAAAGCTGGGGGTCGACATCACGGTCGATGCCGACCGCACCATCCGCCTGCAATACACCGACAGCTTTTCCGAAGTCGAACATACGATTATGACCGACCGCAACGAAGTAGCCTCCTACGCTCTAGCCGCCATCAGCACCAAAGGCCGCGTCTTTATCAAGGACGCGCAGCATGTCAACATGATCGTTTTTTTAAACAAACTGCGCAAAGCAGGCGGCGGCTTTACAATACGAAACGACGGCATTGAATTTTTTTATCAGGGCGGCCTTAATGGCGGACTCCATATCGAAACCGATGTCCATCCGGGCTTTATGACCGACTGGCAGCAGCTCTTCGGCGTACTGCTCACCCAATGCAGAGGCAGTTCGGTCATCCATGAAACAGTCTATGAAAAACGGTTCGGCTACACCGCCACCCTGCAAAAAATGGGCGCCGATATCGAATTATTCGACAAGTGTCTCGGCGGCAAAAACTGCCGCTTTGCCTCGCTGGGGCACAAGCATAGCATCATTATTAAAGGTCCGACGCCGCTTTTCGCGCAAAACATTTCCATTCCCGACTTGCGCGCCGGCTTTGCCTATGTGATCGCCGCGCTGATCGCCGAGGGCACTTCGATTATCGACGGCATGCATTTTTTAGAGCGCGGCTATGATGAGCCGACGGCCAAACTGGCCTCACTAGGCGCCGATATCAAGCCGATCAGTTCTTCCAAATCCCTGCTATCCAAGCTGATTAAACAACCCGCCGCTCGTGAATAATATGGCGTTTACCGATATCGAAGCGCTCGCCCAATTTTTAGAGCTGGATAAAAAAAAGGCCGCTTCGTTGCTGCAAAATCCTGAAATGCCCCTGCTCGTGCCGATGCGGCTGGCCGCCAAAATGGCCAAAAACTCGGTCAAAGACCCGCTTTTCAGGGAATTTGTGCCGCAAAAAATGGAGCTTAAAAAAAAAGAGGGCTTTAGCTCCGATCCGCTCAAAGAAAGCGACTTTCAAAAAAACCGGCTGCTGCAAAAATACCGGGGCCGCGCTCTGCTTTTATGTGCGGATAGCTGCTATATGCACTGCCGCTTTTGCTTCCGCCGCCATTTTGCCTTTCCGAAAGCTTCGGGTTTTGAAGCGGAACTAACAGCCATCGGCGAAAATAAGACGCTTAGCGAAATTATTTTAAGCGGCGGCGAACCGCTTTTACTCTCCAATGAAAAACTGGCAGGTCTTTTTGCCCGGCTAAACGCGATGCCGCATATCAAACGGATTCGCATTCACTCGCGCGCTTTGATCGCAGCTCCGGAAAGAGCCGATGCCGGCCTTCTCGCCATTTTTGCGAAAAGTCCAAAGCAACTTTTTTTTGTGCAGCATGTTAATCATCCCAAAGAATTGGATAGCGAAGTTCTTCCGGCGCTAAAACAAATCGGAAAACAAAATATGATCGTACTGACTCAAACGGTATTGCTAAAAGGGGTAAATGACGATCCCAAAGTGCTAATGGAGCTTTTTTCAGCGCTCTCGAATAACGGTATTCTACCCTACTATCTGCATTTGCTGGATAAAGTATCGGGCATTGCTCACTTTGATGTGCCGCTATCCAAAGCGCGGAGTCTGATGACAGCCATTAAAGCGGAATTGCCCGGCTATGCGGTACCGCGGCTAGTGCGCGAAATCCCGCATAAAACCAGCAAGACTACATTCTGTTAACGGTTCTAAGGCCCAGGATATTGAGCCCTTTCTTGAGAATGCGCGCGCAAAGCTCGCATAGAAGCAACCGTTCATTTTGCTCTTTTACTCCTTCTACCCGGCAATCGCGGAAAAAGGCGTTGAACTTTTCGGCAAGTTCGTAAAGGTAGTCAGCCAGATGGTTGGGCATCAGGTCCTCTTCAAAGGTCAGCAAGACTTCGCCGAAACGACGCAAGTGCAAGCCAAGGGCAATTTCACTCGGATGCCGCAAATTAAACTTTGTATTGCCAAGCAATTCATCCAGTTCGCCCCGCACCTTGCGTTTAATACCCATGATGCGCACGAACGCATAGAGTAAAAAGGCGGCGGTGTTGCCTTCAAACTTGAGCATTCGTTCGTAGCTGAAGACATAATCTTTTTGCCTGGCGCCCGAAAGGTCGGCATATTTGATGGCGCCAATACCTAGCGACAAAGAGAGACCGGCCAATTCCTTTTCATCCGGCATAGACATGCGCTCTACTAAAAGCGCCCTGGCGCGGGAGACCGCTTCCAATAGCAAATCGATCAATTTTTCCGTCTCGCCCGATCTGGTTTTAAATTTCTTGCCATCAGGCCCCAGCACTACGCCGAATGTAACATGATCGAAACGGACTTTGGCCGGATCAATATAACCGGCCTTGATTGCCGCGGCGTGGATCATCTGAAAATGAAGGCTCTGTCCGGCATCGGTCACAATGATAATGCGTTCGGCCTTTTCCTCTTTCACCCGCTGACGGAATCCGGCCAATTCGGTCGTATCATAATTAAAACCGCCATCCGACTTTTGAATAATAATGGGCAACGGTTGCCCTTCCCTGTTAATAAAACCGGGCAGAAAAATACATTTGGCGCCACCCGAAATCTCAATCAAACCCTTTTTGGTCAAATCATCGATAATGCCGGAGAGCATCGGATTATAAAAAGATTCGCCGCGCTCAATGATATTAATATCCATAAGAGCATAGATTTCTTTGAAGGCCGCCCGGGAAATATCGCAAATCGCCCGCCATGCCAAAAGCGACGCGGCATCGCCTCCCTGAAGACGCACAACTTCGTCCTGGGCCGTTTTTTTAAAGGCTTCATCAGCATCAAAAGCCTTTTTGGCTTCTTTATACCAATGGGTAAGCGTAGTCAAATCCGCCTTGGCCTTACCGGAAAGAATAGCCGGCTCATTCTTTTTTAAATAGGCAATCAGCATGCCGAACTGCGTGCCCCAGTCGCCGACATGGTTCAGCCGTAAAACATCGTGTCCTAAAAATTCAAAGAGCCTGGCGATCGAGTCGCCGATAATAGTTGAGCGCAAATGGCCGACATGCAATTCCTTGGCGATGTTGGGCGAAGAAAATTCAACAATTACTTTTTGCGGGTAAGCGGGCAGCGCCGCGCCGAGTTTGGCATCCTGAAAGATCAAATCCAGCTGGCGCGATAATTCACTTGCGGAAATGCGGATATTGATAAAACCGGCCCCGGCAACGCTGCACTTTTCAATAATCGGATCGGGAGGGAGTCCTTCAATGATTTTTTCGGCGATCTCTCGGGGAGAGCGGCGCAAAAGCCTGGCCAGCGGCATGGCGCTATTGCACTGATAGTCACCCAAATCCGGCTGCATGCAAATTGTAACGGCAGCTTTGGCATCATCAGAGGCGATTTGACCAGCAAAGGCGCTCGCTATGGCGTCCGACAACTTTTGGCGTAAATAAAATAACAGGGTTTCCATAATGTTGATCCTTACTGACAATCATCAATTATGCAACGGCCCCAAGCAATAAATCAATGATGAAATACCGCCGGAAGCTGCCGCCGGCCAATGCTGTACTGAATCTTATAGTCCGCCAGCGCGCAGGCCGCATTGTGAGTGGAAATGCGATTCTTTTCGGCAATCTCGAAAATCGAGAGCAGGCTGTTATAGATCCGGTGGGTACTTCTTCGGCAAGCCTGCGGACTGTAGCCGGCTTCGTCAAGCTCGGAAGCCACATTCAAAAGACCGCCGGCGTTGATGACGAAATCAGGAGCATAAAGAATCTTTCTTTCACGAAGAAGATCGGCATCTCCCTTGGTCAAGAGCTGGTTGTTGGCCGCGCCGGCAATCGCTCTGCATTGTAAAACAGGTATGGTTTTGGCATTCAGGATGCCGCCCATCGCGCATGGCGCAAAAACATCGCACTCGGCTAAAAAAATATTTTTACCTTCCGCGATTTTAGCATTAAAGGCGCGGGCGGCTATTTCAGTTTTATTAGAATCGATATCGGCCGCAATAATTTCGGCGCCGCCCCAAAACAAGAGACGAGCAAGCTCAAAGCCAACGCTGCCAAGGCCTTGCACAGCGATCCTGCGTCCTTCAACCGACTCGCTGCCAAAAGTTTTCTTTAAGACGGCCTGTACGCCGCGATAAATGCCCCAAGCCGTAAAAGGAGATGGATTGCCGCTGCTCTTTTTATGCATTAAGCCAACTACGAAACGGGTCGTTTCGCGAATTATGCTGACATCATCAACCGTGCAGCCGACATCTTCGGCGCACACATATTTGCCGCCAAGGAAGTTAACCGCCTCGCCAAAAGCGCGCAGCAGCTCGGGCGTCTTCTGCGACTTGGCATCGGCGATAATCACGCTCTTGCCGCCACCCGTGCCTACTTCGGCAATGGCAGACTTATATGTCATTCCCTGAGCGAGGCGAAGAGCATCGGTAAGAGCCTCTTCGAATGTCGCATACGGATAAATACGAATGCCGCCAAGAGCAAAACCCAGCTTGGTGTTGTGAATGGCAATAATCGAGAGCAGGCCGACGCTTGGCGCCGATACTCTCCAAACTTCCTCGTATCCGGGAACCGCGATCAGCTCCAATTTCAAATCTTTGCAAATAAAGTTATGTTTTGATTTTTCCAGCATTTCTTATCCTTCTAACAAAATATCAACAATATTAACATTTCCCCGTTTGGAAATCAATCTTTTAAACTTGAACATTAATCCCCAAAGAGAGTAAATTAAATGGAGTTTTTATGAAAAATTGAGGGCATTGTTCTTTGAAACGGAACTTTAGGGCCCCGCAAATTTGATAACCTCTAAAAAATCAGGGCCAGTATGCTAATAACTGAACATCTTAAAGGACAATTATTAAAATTCTTGCAGGAAAACAAAAAAATCGACCTGGTCAGCGTTTACCTGTATTTTATTGAAAAAAAATATATCGTCGACCCTGTTCTCTTTCCTCGCAAAAAAACAATTTATCAAAGCCTCGATTCGCTATTGGAGCAACTGGAGAAAAATGATAAGCTCTTCAGGGAGACCGAAATCAAGATCCAATTCGGCCAGCCTAGCGTCAACGATAAAACTAAAAAAATATATATCTGCCCCTTTACCGGCAAAGTTTACGGCGATAATACCTGCCCCGACCCGCAAGACGCTATTTACGACTGGGTATCGAAATGCCCGGAGAACACCGAAAAATTGGGCGGATTGCGAGTTAAACGCTTTTTTGTCTCGGAAGACCCCGAGGTGATCAAAAATTACATTACGGAACGCAAGCAAAGCATTACCAAAAAGGTATATTCCTCAGCCGTTACCGGTAAATTATTCAACAGCAAAGCGGCCGTGATCGCCGATTTTAAAAAAAATCAGATCAAACATCTGTCGTTGCTTGAAGTGCAAAATCAAAACCGGTATGAAATCGAAGAGCATTTCCTGGAATTTTTGCAGCAAAATTTAACTGAAGAAAAGATCGGCGCCTTCGTTGAAGAAATGGCTAAACATCAGGAATTCTCACCTTATTTGGAAAAGTGGCTATAGAATATATTTCCCGCTCCCCGGAAGAAACGCGCATGATCGGCAAACAAATTTTTGCAGAGGCTCTTGCAAACGATATTATTGCGCTGACCGGCGATTTGGGCGCCGGTAAAACCACGCTAATCAAAGGAATGTTCGAGGATAATCAGGATATTGTCGCCTCGCCGACTTTTACCTATCTGAACATTTACCCGCGAAACCCGCCGGTTTATCATTTCGACCTCTACCGCATTTCGTGCGCCACGCATTTTCTTTCAATGGGTTTTGAGGAATATTTCGAAAAAGAGGGCATCTGCCTGATCGAATGGGCCGAAAATATTTGGGATTTGCTGCCGGCAAAAGCCAGTTTTATCAAAATTACTCACTTGGACGAATCTTCGCGCAAAATTATTTATGAAAAAAATTGATTTTACCAACAGCCATTTTTTAAGCTCGGTTTTCGCCGGGCAGGACTATCCGAAAAGAGCGCTTTTTGAAATTGCGGTCGCAGGCCGGTCCAATGTCGGCAAATCCAGTCTCATCAATCATCTTCTGGCGCAAAAAAAGCTGGCTAAAATTTCATCCCGTCCCGGTAAAACCCGCAGCCTCAACTTTTACGAGGTAGATAACAAACTAATGCTCTGCGACTTGCCGGGCTACGGCTTTGCCAGAATCTCCAAAAGCGAGCAAGCGGCATGGGCGGAAAATATTGAAAAGTACTTTCATTCTCGCTCTACCCTGCGCCTGATCCTTTTGCTTCTCGACAGCCGCCGCAGCGAGCCGCTGGAAGCCGACCAAATGTTTTTACAATGGGCCGCCGCAAAAAAAATCCCCCTGCTTTTGCTCTTTACCAAAAGCGACAAGCAAAGCTTTGTTGAAAATGAAAAATCAGCGGCCGGCATGAAAGAAGCCTGCCGCGCTTTATGCGAAACAATCTACGATAGTTTGTCCTATTCGATATTTGACGCAAAAGCAAGAGCTGGCCTGATCGCCGAAATTACAAGGAGAATGCAGGAATGGGATTGATATCGCAGGAAGTTTTTGTCTGCGTCGACTGTGAAACCACCGGCCTGGATACGACAAAAGATAGAATCATTGAAATTGCCGCGGTAAAGTTTACTTTTAACGGCATTATCGACTCTAAAGAAACGCTTGTTAATCCCGAAATGACCATTCCGGCCGAATCAATAACAATTCATAACATCGCGCAGGAAATGGTCGAAGGCAAACCGAAAATTGCCGAAGTATTGCCTGAATTTTTAAAATTTATCGGCCGGCATATCATTGTTGGACATGGCATACCCTTTGATATCGCCATAATCACCAAAGAAGCCGAGCGCTCGCAGATACCCTGCAAAATCGGACGAAATCCCTTTGTCGACACCTTGCGGCTTGCCAGGCTCTATGGGGAAAGTCCGGTGAATTCTCTGGAGATCTTGCGCAGACACTTCAATATTGAAGAGCAAAATGCCCACCGGGCAATGAGCGATGTGCAAGTCAACATCGAAGTCTTCAAAAAACTGTCGCAAAAATTTAAAACCACCAAAGAACTCCTCTCCCGGTTGGAAAAACCGATTTTACTAAAAAACATGCCGCTTGGACAGCATAAAGGCCGCCTTTTCAAGGAAATTCCCTTGCAATATCTGCTTTGGGCCGCCGGCAAAAATTTCGACCAGGATCTTTTATATTCCATCCGCAGGGAGATCAAGCAGCGCAAAAACGAAAACGGATTTAACCGCTCTTCCAATCCCTTTTCGACACTCTAAGGGTTCGTAAGGAAATAACCGCCCATTTCGGGAAGCGCGAAAGCTTCCTAAATATTAACCGGCCTGATATGATTGTTTTTTCCTGCCTTGCGAAAGCATTTGAATGCCGGCAAAATAACACTCTACTTTTTATGGAGGAAGATGGCCAAGCTATCAATTAAGGACTTAGACTTAAATAATCAAAAAGTTCTAATGCGCGTCGATTTCAATGTACCGCTAAACGATAACGGCGAAATTACCGACGATACCCGCATCAAGGCGGTGCTTTCTTCCATTAATTATGTCCTGGAAAAGGGCGGGGCCTTAATCATAATGAGCCATCTTGGCAAACCCAAAGGGGTTTTTAATACCAAATACTCGCTAGCCCCCTGCGCCAAACGATTATCGAAACTGCTCGGCCGTCCGGTATTGCTCGCTTTTGACTGCATTTCAGAGAAAACCAAAGAAATGGCGAAAAATTTGAAGCCCGGCGAAATTTTGCTGCTTGAAAATTTACGCTTTTACAAAGCCGAAGAAAACCCCGAAGATGATCCTGATTTTGCCAAACAGCTCGCCGAACTGGGTGATGTCTATGTCAACGACGCTTTCGGTACGGCGCACCGCGCGCATAGCTCTACTGCCGTAATTACCCGTTATTTTCCGCATAAGGCCGCCTTCGGCTTTTTAATGGAAAAAGAAATCCAATACCTGGGCCAAATTCTATTAAACCCCCAAAAGCCCTTTTTTGCGATTCTCGGCGGCGCCAAAATTTCCTCTAAAATGGGCATTGTCAAACAGTTACTAGGTAAAGTCGACGCGCTTTTCATTGGCGGCGGCATGGCCTATACTTTTCAAAAGGCTAAAGGCTTTTCTATCGGCAAATCACTCTTTGAGGAGGAGCTGATCGAAACTTGCAAGGAAATCATGCAAGCTTGCGAAAAATTAAGAATACCGCTCTATTTGCCTGAAGATTATATTATTGCCGACGCTTTTAGCAATGACGCGCAAACCGGCACCATTGGAGCTACGGAAAATTTCCCCCCTGAATGGCAAGGCATGAGCATCGGGCCAAAGACCGTTGAAAGCTGGAAAGAAAAGCTCAAAACTGCCGGCACAATTTTTTGGAACGGGCCGCTTGGCGTATTCGAACTGCCGAAATTCGCTAAAAGCACTGAAAGCATCGCTAAAATTATTGCCGATACCAATGCCGTTTCGATTATCGGCGGCGGCGATTCGGTAGCCGCAATTAACTCGCTGGGAATTCAAAATAAGTTTTCGCACCTCTCAACCGGCGGCGGAGCGACTTTGGAATACATAGAGAAGGGTAAATTGCCGGGCATTGAAGCTCTGTCAGACAAATATACCGAAACAACCTGAAGAATCGGTTTAAAAATTTTGCTTTTATTGAAGAAAAGCAATATAATTACAAATGTTTAAACTATTATTTATTCTAATAAAGAAAAATAGTGTTAAAAACTAATTTAAAAAGTTTTTTTCTTCGCTCAGCATTCCACTCCAGCTCAAAGACGACCCCATGTAAAAAATTCGGAGCAATAATACCGAAGAGGTGCCGCCATGCATACAAATATGAATAACTGACGCAATTTTCTCTTGCCCATTCACAGAGGAGTGCCTATCAAGTTTTTTTT
>CAZCPS010000026.1:0-11665 GCA_964499895.1 uncultured bacterium
CCCGGTCATGGCGATGTAGAAACCGACTCGCATGTAGATCTGCCCATAATGCATAAATCCCTGCAGGAAATGGAACAATGCGAACTTTTGCCTTTTCGCGAACTCTCACCCTATGCCGACGCCATTATGACCGCCCATCTTTTGTCGCCGCTTGATCCCGCGAAATGCGCCACAATATCCAAAAAAAGTCTGGACTATCTTAAACGCCGCATCGGTTTTAATGGGCTTGTCATCGCCGATTCACTAATCATGGAAGGCATAATCAAACAATGCCAAAGCGTCGATAATGCCGCAATTGAAGCCTTGAATGCCGGCTGCGATATTTTAATTCTCGGCGGGCTGCAGTTAAACGGCGAAAAGATCGGCTATGAACTAACAACAAGCGATGTCCGGCGCATTCACAAAGCTATTGTTCAGGCCGTCAAAGAGGGCCGCGTACCGGAAGAGCGGCTAGATGAGGCCGTCTCTAAAATTCTGAAATATAAGAAACAATACGCGCCAACGAGGGATCAAGCAAATATAAAAATTGATATGGCTCAAAATCGAAGGCTAGCGCAAAAAATCGCAGAAGCCGCCTATTCTCATTATTTTCCGTAAACTATTTTCTTTTATAATTAAACTCCTGCTGCTATAGAAAAGTTTTATAAGCAAAACGGCAGGCAGTTTATGAGATTTATTTTTTTATGTTTAATCAGCTCTTCACTTTTTAGCAACCAGCTAGCAACATATATATATGAAAAGGCCACCGCCGGCAATGTTTCGCAAACTGTCTGGACTCTGACCGAGCCAAAAAACGCGATACTCACATTGATCGCTAAGAATAAAGAATTTACGGCTAAGATTAAGACCGATGAAAACTTCAACATTATAAAATACACCTATACAGCAACTGATGGTCAAAATAAATATAAGTTCCGGCAGGAAGGCAATCTGATTCGGGCTGAAGGCCTATTTGATGGCCGATGGCGCAACCAATCCCTCCGGATCGGCAATAAACTCTGGGTGCAGGATTTTAGCTTTTCACTCAAAGCCTTCATCGACTCAACCTATACTCAATACCACTTTAGCGTCATAAACCCCTCGGATTTGACGCTGGTAGAAATGATCGCAAAAAAAGAGACCACCGCAGTCATAACCATCGGTGACAAAGAATATGAAGCTATAAAAATTAATTTAAATCTGCCGGGATTTAAAGGCATGTTCTGGAGTGGAGAACTCTGGTACGATCTTAAAGAAAAAAATATGCTGATTTTCAAAGCCAACAATGGACCCAATACGCCAATTACGACTATTACCTTCTTTCAAAAGAAATAGGTCCGCACAATCCTAAATTTTAATGGTGACAGAGCACTAGGCCTGCTGCGGCAGTTGCTGCGCACCAAGCTTGTTTTCACTCGGCTTGGGCGGCAACGATGAGCGCTGCAGTTCGTCGGCCATTTTAAGCCGTTTTCGCTTCTCATCTGCACTCCACGAGCCTTCCATTATCTCTTTAACATCAACTGAATCAAGCGTTTCGAATTCCATCAGCATATCGGTCATCAGCTGCACTTTATCTTTATTATTGAGAATAATCTGTTTGGCCGCCTCGTGCGCTTCATCAATCAATTTACGAACTTCTTTGTCGATTTCCTGAGCCGTCTCATTCGAATAACTTTTCTCGTGATAACCCGGCATACCCAAATAGGCGCCGCCCTCCTGCCGCTCATCATAAGTAACTGTACCCAGACTGTCGGTCATACCCCATTCGCAGACCATCGCCCGCGCCAATCTGGTGGCTTGGGTAATGTCTTGCTGAGCGCCGGAGGAAAGGTCATCGACAAAGACTTCCTCAGCCGCTCTGCCGCCAAGTAAAATGATGAGTTGGTCCAAAACTTCTTTCTTCCAATAGCTCAAACGATTTTTCTTAGGCATAAAGTGGGTCGCACCAAGGGAAAACCCACGAGGAATAATGGTTACTTTGTCGATCGGATCGCAATGTTCCACTTTTAAGCCAACGATCGCGTGGCCGGACTCATGAAAAGCCGTTGTCTGCTTTTCCGCCACATCCATCTCCAGGCTGCGGCGCTCCTTGCCAAAACGCACCTTGTCGCAGGCTTCGGCCGCTTCAACGGCAGTAACCGCCGAACGGCCTCTACGGGCCGCCAAAAGAGCCGACTCATTCAAAATATTCTCCAAATCGGCGCCGGAAGCGCCGGGCGTGTTGCGCGCTATTTCCATCAGTTCGACCGAAGGGTCGATCTTAATCTTACGGGCATGCACTTTCAAAATCTCAAAACGGCCTTTCACATCGGGCAGATCAAGCGAGACGCGCCGGTCAAAACGGCCGGGACGCAAAAGCGCTTTATCCAGAATATCGGGCCGGTTGGTCGCCGCTACCAAAATAACGCCCTCTTTCGTATCAAAGCCGTCCATCTCAACTAAAAGCTGGTTGAGTGTCTGTTCCCGTTCGTCATGGCCGCCGCCGATACCGGCGCCGCGATGTCGTCCAACTGCGTCAATCTCATCCATAAATATAATGCAGGGCGCATTTTTCTTGCCCTGCTCAAAAAGATCGCGAACACGGCTGGCGCCAACACCCACGAACATTTCCACAAAATCGGAACCCGAAATGGAGTAAAAGGGACGGTCAGCTTCGCCGGCAACCGCCTTGGCAATCAGCGTTTTACCGGTGCCGGGCGGGCCGACCAGCAATACGCCTTTCGGGATGCGGGCGCCGAGCGCGGTAAACTTTTGCGGATCCTTCAAGAAGTCAACGATCTCGGAGAGCTCTTCTTTGGCCTCTTCCGCGCCCGCTACATCTTTAAAGGTAACCTTGTTCGATTCTTTAGTGAGCAATTTGGCAGGCGATTTGCCGAAATTCATGGCCGAAGAGCCAACTCCCTTCATTTGCTTGGCAAATACGAAATAGAGCAAAAGGCCAATCAGAATAAAGGGTAAAAAGGTAAACAGGTAGCTGAGATAATTAGGCGGCGGCGCTTCGCTTTTAAATGTTTTGTCCAGTACCGTATTGCGCATCTGATCGGGCGCTTTAAAGGCCAGCCCCTTATTGGAACTTAAATTTTGCCATTCTTTCTTGGCCTGCGCAAACCACTGGGCATAGACTTCAGAATCCTGCTGCTCGAGCGCCCGCGTGGAAAGCTCCTGATTGTTGAAAAACCAGACAACTTCGCCAACGCTTTGACGGGCTTTGTCCAGCAAGGCTCTGTTTTTTTCGATTTTAGTCTGCAACGCTATATATTGATCAACGCAATTTACATAACTCCGGACACTCTGCAAGCCCATAAGGCGCGCGCCCTCTATCGGCTGTGTCATATCCGTCATTAAAACGGAAAGCTCTTGCAGCACAATATTTAAACCGGCCGCTTTTTCGGCCCTATCGGACAGAGCCGCCACGCGACCTAGCTTTGTATCCAGTTCGCCAAGTCCCGTTTTGATTTCCAAAGATACGATACCCAGATTGGGCGCTTTTAGCATTTCCAAAAGCAGAGCAGCCTGTCTTGCGGTCTCGTTTAAATCGGCCATGGAGAGTTGGCCTCTAAGTTCGTATAGCGAAGCAAAGCGGCCCGGCTCAACTGATTGAATGACAATGGAGTTAATCTGCTGAGTCGTATCGAATCCCGGACCGACAAGTACAAATCCCCCGCGCGGCAAACTGCCCCCTTGCACTTGTAAAAACAGATCGGCACCCGAAATTGCCTGTTTGCGTAAATTCTTTAACTCGCCATCCAGCTTTTGTTCCTGCGCCTGCAATTCATGATTATTATTTAATAAATCCAGATACTTAAAACGCTCCTTGCCTTCGGGCGTCTCATTTTCCCGAAACGAACCTAGAAAAGTTACCAAATTGTCGTTTTCGGCAAATTTACGGCTATTTTCCGGCTGGATCATATTCAGGTTCACCAGATGCTCTACCTGATGATTAAAAGAAACCTTAGCCATCTTATCGGAAGTTAACGACTGCATCGTAACAATCAGCAACACTATAGCTATAATAAAAAGGAGAAAGCCCCCGGGCAGGCCTTTTTTAGATTCCGGATTTATTTTCTTGTCATCTTTCATGGGCATTTACTTCTGATAAACTTATAATTAAAGCATCTTTTAGCATTAAAAAAAAGAAAAGACGCACAGGGTTCTCCATTTTCTGGCACAAGAGAGCCTAAACATCGCATCATCCCTTAATTTGGATTTATAACAAAAAGCAAATAAAATGTCTCTATTAATTAATAATTTATATAAATTTTAAAAAAATCACCCTTAAAATCCGGTTTTAATCGATTGCGACCCGAAAGAAACTCGCAAAAGACCTGGCCATCTTTATATAAAACAGGAACGCTACTTCTTAGAAATAGGGGCACCCTGTTTTCCGCAAGCCACTTATTTAGCCGGCAGCCGCCAAAAGAGTCGCCGCCTTGGGGAAGGCGCAGCTCATAAGAGCCAACCGGCACAAGGGCTGTAAAATGGCCATCCAAAACCGAACGCCAATGCCCGGGGCTATGGCAGTTCGCCCGCACTCTTTGAACTTCAATCTGCCACTTACCCTGTCTGCGGCAACCCTCCGTAACAGGCAAGACTCCTTTAAACTCGGGCAAGGCCTGCCTGATAAAAAAGAGGTATCCGGCCTGCAAGAGAGCCGCAATATTTTTATGGCGCAGAAAAAAAGACTTGGAAGCAAGAAGCTCGCCCAGATTTTCGCGCGAAAGATCGAGGCCGAAAGAGGCGCAAAGCTTTTTTAAAAAGTGCTGTTTTTCCAAATCGGACATCGCTAGGCAAACTGCCATGTCTAAAAAGGAGCAATAAGAGCCGTGGCATACCAGTTCCTGCGCCGGAGCTATTTTATCATCCAAATAGTTGCGCAGCTCCAAAGAGCGCCTGGAAAATTCCAGCAAATTGCTTTGGATATTTTTGCCGAAAGCTTCGGCAAGATGCGGCAACAGAACCTTGCGCATACGGGCCCGCAGAAATTTGGTATCGTTATTGGAAGCATCTTCCAAATAGGAATAATTCTGACTCTGCAGCCACTGTAGCAGTTCTTTTTTGGAGACATCAAGCAGCGGACGCCATACGCGCATGCCATCCCATGCGCTCTCCTTTTCCAGTCCATAACAGTTGGGCAAATGGGCGCCTTCTAAAATACGCTTTAGCGCCGTTTCAATAACATCGTCCGCCTGGTGAGCCAGCAATAGAGCCGCAAAGCCATACTTTCGCTGCAGGGCGCGAAAAAATAAAAGCCGCTCCACACGGCAGCGCTCTTCAAGGTTGCCATTAAAGCAAGGCAGGAGCCGTTTACAATGAAATGAAAGCCCCAGCTTGCTTGCTTTCGCCTCTAAATATTTGGCTTCAGCCGCGCTCTCGCCGCGCCAGCCATGATCGACATGCGCCAGATGCAAATCAAAGCCCAGCTGCTCTTTACACCTAAGCAGCAACTGTAAAAGCGCTTCGGAATCGGGTCCGCCGGAATAGGCCAAAAGCAGAGTCTGCCCCCTGGCAATCTTGCCGCTTAAAAACCGGCAAGCAATTTGATCATTCATAATAATTGCTAAATTTCCTAAACTACACACTTAATACATAAGGAGCGGCATTGTTCCCAAAATTCTGGATCTACCTTTTAAAATCGTTCTTTCGCGTCTTTACGCTTTGCGTTTGCGGCTTTATTGCCGTGCTACTCGTTACCAGGCTGAAAGAGATCGCGCGTTTTGCGGCGCTGGCTACCGGTTTTAAAAATGTTATTGCCTATACATTATATCAGATTCCCCACATTCTGCCGATAGCAATTCCCATCTCCTGCCTGATTTCGGCGCTGCTTTTATTTCAAAGGCTCAGCCAAAACGGCGAACTGACCGCCATGCGCTCTTCCGGCCTTTCGATCCGCGAGATTATCACTCCTCTGCTCTTTGCCGGATTTACTATCTCGATTCTCAATTTTTTTGTTGTTTCCGAGATCGCTCCGCGCAGCCGGCTGCATTCCAAGGAAATCATTTTTTATCAGAGCACGATCAATCCGATCGTACTGCTCCAGAGGCAAAATCTTTTGAAAATTAAAAATTCTTTTTTAGATTTTACCTCAAACAGCGACCTCGCGGCTGAGGACCTGCTTTTTATTACGCCTAACAGAGCCAACGAGCGGCTCAATCTTTTAGCGGCCATGGAGCTTGAATTTAAAGACAATCATCTTTTGGGCAAAAATGTGTGTATGATCTCCCACATAGCCGCTCCAAAAGAGGACTCATTCGACACGCTGGTCATTGAAAACCAGCAGCTGATGTCCACACAAGCCAACATGCTCTCGCAATTTATGAAAAAGAGCCGTTGGTCGCTTAATATGAATTACCTGCCGTTGCGCCAGCTGCTCATTAAACAGCGGTTGCAGGCGCAAGGTAAAGAGTCGGTGCCGGTTGAAATTTTGCGGCGCGTTACTCTTGCGATTGCCGCCTTTTCCTTCACTTTTATCGGCATCTGTTTTGGCATGCGCATCAGCCGCTCCTCATCCAAAAAGGGCATCTTCAAAGCAGCCGCGCTCTCTGTTTTGATCCTGCTCTGTTTTCTTGTCAGCAAAACCGTCAAATACCACCATATAACAGCTATAGCCCTGCTTATTCTGCCGCAGCCCTTCATCTTTGCCGGAACCTTTATCACTTTAAGAAAAATTTCCAGAGGGGTCGAATGAAAATAGGACAGATCTGGCAGCGCCGGCTTTTTTTCGATATTTTGAAATTCGCCCTATTGGCGCTTATAGCAATATACATTTTATATGTGATTATTGATTTCTCGACTCACAGCCGGCGGTTTTTCACTTATAGCCATGTAAGCCCGCTTCAACTTTCGCTATATTATTTGCATACCTTTTTTAAACGGCTGGATATGTTTCTGCCGCTCACTTTCATGTTTGGCATAATCAAGGTCGTCTGCGGCATGAACGGCCATAATGAACTTGTAGCGCTGCAAATGGCAGGGGTCTCGCTTGAACGGTTTGTCCGCCCCATTTTTTTACTGGGCGCTTTTTTTACCTGCTTATGTCTTGGCAACTTTGAATTTATTGCGCCCAAATCCTTGTTCTTCGTCGACTCCTTCCACATGGCCCATTTAAAAAAAGGCAAAAAGCTGGAAGATAAAAATATTGGCGTTTACCTTTTAAAAGACAACACCAAGCTGGTCTACCAAAAAAAAACCGGCCCAAACGAGCTTGCCGATGTGTTCTGGATCCGATCCACCTCCGACATCTGGCATATGAAGCGGCTCAACCTTGAAGCAATCCCGCCTCTCGGTTTTTTTGCCGACCATTTAGAGCGCAATAAAAAACATCTTTTCGAGAAAACGCAATCTTTTAAAGAGCAGGCTTTTTCCCAAATGGATTTTAGCCTTTCCGAGGCACAAGAAGCCAAAACGCCTTTTGAAACCAGATCTCTTTCCACACTTGCTTTCAACCTGGCCAAAAAAGAGTATTCTTCGCGTAAGGAAAGGGCAACGCTCTCGGCACAATTGAACTATAAGCTGGCCGCATCGCTGCTTTCGCTTTTGATTGCTCTTAGCATTACCCCCTTTTGCCTTAAATTCTCTAAAAATGTGCCGGTATTTTTGATTTCCGCCCTATCAATTTCGGGCTTTATTATCTTCTTTATCAGTATGGACGCCGCCATGATCCTGGCTGAAAACCAGGCTCTATCGCCCTTTTTTGCGATCTGGGCCCCGCTTCTAACGCTTGGCCTCTTCTTCAGCGCTCATTTTATTAAACAGGCACAGTTCTTTTTGAAAAAAAATATCTGAATTACTTAAGCTGTTTACCGAAACAACCTGAAGAATCGGTATAAACAGGATTGGAGCGCATACCCCTTCGTTTTTCCGCGCTAAAATAGAGATTCTTTTGCTCCTCAGTCTCAGGAATGACCGGCACAAAAATTAAATTATCACCGCTGTGCGTTTTAAAGGTAAAGTAGGCATTCAAAATATCACGGCGCTCCAAAGACCTAAAATCCTCAGCCACAATCTTAACCATCACTTCCACAAGCCCCGGCCAGGCTTTTGTCACAGCTGCCTTGCAATAGAAGCAGTCATTTTTTTTAACCGGCGAGCACATTTTGACAAAATCGATGCACTCCATTTCACAGGAAGCTTCCGCATGGCGCTCGGCCACTTCTCTGGCAAAATTTTCCGCTTTATTGAGCAAAGGACCGCCGAACATACCCGGCAGCATTAAATCATGGGGTAAAAAGGCGATTTTGCAGTCGGAAATGGCTGTCTCAAAAACGAATTTACCTGTAGTATCCATTTTCCCTTATAAATAGCACCGACCGGCGGCATACCAATCATTATTCTGGGTTTATTAATTTTTCAAATTAGATGCAATAAAAAAAAACCTTCAGAGTTTTTACCCTGAAGGTTTTGGATGAAAATACAGCAGTGCTGATTATCGTTTGGAAAACTGGAAGCGTTTACGAGCGCCGGCCAAGCCATATTTTTTTCGTTCTTTCTTACGAGGGTCTCTGGTCAAAAAGCCCAGACCCTTCAAAGACTTTCGTAGTTCTTCATCTTCTTTGACCATCGCTCTGGAAATACCCAGCCGGCAAGCTTCGCTTTGGGAAGGAATGCCGCCGCCTTTGGTGCGGATGATCATATCATATTTTTCAGGAGAGCCAAACCTTTCCATGGGCTCCATAATCGCCTTGCGCTGCAATTCACAGGTGAAATATTCCTCAAATTTTCGTCCATTAACATCTATGTTGCCGCTGCCTTTTCTAAGGCGGACGGCGGATACTGCGCATTTCCTTCGACCTACGCCGATAAATTCAACAATTTTCTTCATGTTCACTTCTTTAAATATTTACTTGATTAGGTTTTTGAGCTTCCATGCCATGCTTTTCATTTTTGAAAACACGGAGCTTTTTCATTTGCACTTTGGCAAGCTTGGTTTTGGGCAGCATACCCCAAACGGCATGCTCAATAATATACTCGGGGTTTGCGCGCAACATATCGCGATAGTTAAGCTCCCGATGGCCGCCAATATGGCCTGTATGATAATGATAACTTTTTCTGGCTTCTTTTTTACCCGAAACGACACATGCGCCGGCATTAATGACAATTACGCCATCGCCGCAATCGGTTTGAAATGTAAAGTTGGGCTTGTGTTTTCCTCTTAGGATTTTGGCGATTTCCGAAGCGAAGCGGCCAAGCGTCTTGCCGGTTGCGTCCAGAATAAACCAGTTTAAATCTGCTCTAGCTTCTTCTTTGGACACCATTAATGTCTGAGTGTTCTTGTTATTCTTGTTCATTGCTCTGCCTTATTACTGATAACTTGAGAACTAGCATACTGAATTTTTCCTTTTTTTGCCAAGCATTTAAACAACTTGAAAAATCAGGCCTTTCAGAGTAAAATTTAGACCCATCGAACCAAAGTTAAATAATTTATATGCAAACCTTTTTTATCAGAACCTACGGCTGTCAGATGAATGAACTCGACAGTCTGATCATCAAGGGAATCCTTGAAAGACGCAATATGGTGGAAGCCGCCGGCGAAGAGGAAGCCCATCTGCTCATTTTCAACACCTGCTCGATCCGCGATCTGGCCGAAAGAAAGGTTCTCGGCAAACTGGGACTTTTATTCAGGTCTAAAAAAAAGCGTATTATCGGCATTGCCGGCTGCATGGCGATTGCCAAAAAAGAGCGGCTCTTTCAAAAATTCCCCCAACTGGACTTTGTCATCGGACCTAACAACATTGCCGATCTGGATACGATCCTCGACGAGCTCGCCTGCCAAAAAGGCCACCATCTTAAAACCGACTTGCAGCATACGGAAAATATTGACTATCTGCTGGCCAAACGCCATGGCATCAAGGCCGATGTTTCCATCATCCGCGGCTGCAACAACTTTTGCAGCTACTGCATAGTACCCTACACCCGCGGCAGAGAGGCATCGCGCCCGGATGCCGGCATCCTTGCCGAGTGTAAGATTTTAATTGAAAAGGGCGTAAAAGAGATCTGCCTACTCGGCCAAAATGTCAACAGCTATGGCAAAGACCTGCCCGGAAGCATTAGATTTCCACAGCTCTTAGCCCGTATTAACGATCTGGAAGGGCTATTACGCATCCGCTTTTTAACCTCCCATCCGAAAGACATTTCCCCCGACCTGATTCTAGCCATTAAAGAGTTGCCCAAAGTCTGCGAATTTGTCCACTTTCCCATTCAAAGCGGCTCTAATGCCGTTTTAAAGAGCATGAATCGCAAATACACCCGCGAGGAATATCTGGAAAAGGCGCTTAAATTGAAAACGGAGGTCCCAAATGTCCGTCTGGGAACCGACATTATCGTAGGATTTCCGGGCGAGACCGAAGCGGACTTTCTGCAAACAGTTTCGGTTTTTGAAAAGATGCGCTTTGGAACGGCCTTTATTTTTGCCTATAGCCCCCGAAGCGGCACGGCAGCGGCGCAGCTTGCCGATAATGTTTTGCCGGAAGAAAAGCAAAAACGCTTGCAGCATCTCCTGGCACTGCATCAGCGCATTATGACGGAAGAGGCCATAAATGAACTCGGAAAGGTCAAGGAAGTGCTAGTCGAGCGTTTTAACAGAGATCAAAAAACGCTTAAAGGCCACACAAGATCAGGCCAAAAGGTTATTTTCAAAGGAGCGGCAAAAGAGATCGGCTCTCTGCAGCAAGTTAAATTGCTGCAATTTAAAAACCAGACCTTTTTAGCCGCCCTCATAGAAACTTAGGCAAACTTCAACATCAAATCTGCACAATGCCCTTTTACTTTTTTAGCGTATTTTTCGATCTGCGCAATTTCAGCCGCATTAAAAATTTTATCAAAATAATGGTCGCGATACTTATAAGCCGCAAATACCAACGCTATAAGGCTTAAAACGGGAATCACAATAGATGCGATGCGCGCAATTCCAAATGCTCCGGCAAGCATGCCGACGCCAAACCCCACGAATTTCAGAACATTGACATCTTTTTCAGCAAGCGGATTCGCTACCGACTTCTCTTCTATCTCAAGATTTGGAGCAGCAAGCCTTGTGCGGCCTTCATTCGGGACATATTCAGCAACCGCAGGGAGAAGATCAAGATCCTCTTTTGAGCCGTTATTAGATTCTAAAGATGATGAGCTCTGAACTCGACCTGCCAAATTGGCTATATCCTGCGAATCCTGGGTTGAGGCACCATCTTGCTCACCTTGAAAGAGATCAAAAACTGAAAGATCTTGGTAAGACTCTTTTCCTGATATACTAGACATAATTTCTCCTAGTTAAATTATTCCAACAACAAAGTTATTTATAATTGTTTGGAGAAAATTATAACATTTTAATGAATTCTTGTTCAGAGATAATCTTTATTTTAAGTTTGACCCCTTTTTCGTACTTGGAGCCGGGATCGCTGCCCGCCAAAACATAATCGGTCTTTGAGCTAACCGAAGATGAGGTTTTGCCTCCTCTGGCCTTAATTAAATCGGCCGCCTCCAGGCGAGAGTATTTCTCCAGACCGCCGGTTAAAACAAATGTTTTACCATTAAAAGGATGCCCCTCAGTTTTCTTTTTGATAACCGCCTTTGGTTTAACGCCATGCGCCAATAAGAGCCGAATTTCTTCCAGGCTGGCCGGGTCGGCAAAAAAAGCCTCTATGGAATCGGCCACCTTTTCACCGATGCCCTCGATCGCTAACAGCTCCTCTTTAGGCAT
>CAZCPS010000027.1:0-11650 GCA_964499895.1 uncultured bacterium
TTGCGACAGCTTTGAAATTGCCCAAAACCAAATCTTGAAGTGGTTTGGGTATACATACATTTATGTAATATTTTACTTTCCCAGCAAAACGCCCATAAGTCATATCCAGTTCCATTCGGTTCATAATTGGTTTGAGGTGGATATCCTCCGTCATAATCCTCTATTTTTATTTCTTCAAGAAGGTTTATTATCAATTCCCAAACTTCACTCGTGTCTCCTATGCCCAACTTTTCTAATTCACCAACGACTTTTGCCGGATTGGCAAAAATTGCATAGCCATTTGTTAGTGCCACCATAGCTTCTTTTAGGCGTTTATCGATTTCTCGGGATGAAGGCCTTTGCACTTTCTAACCTTAGTGTATCAAATGTTGGCATCATATGATACTAAAAACTAAAAAACAACTTAAATTTTTTAAAAAACATAGAGGCTTAACTTTAAGTTGTTTAGCGTAATTGAGGAAATCAGGGTGAGTGTGATAAGAAAAATAAAATGTGCCATATGTATGACATTACAGCCTTGCGTGTACATCGAGCCGATTGATATTGATATTAAGTTTAATAACATTTAATATTTTATGTTTCATCATTACGGGCGGTGGTAAATGGAACATAAGTATGAAAGCGAAGCCATTCTGGATTTGTTGAATGCCATAGTTATCTCTCCTCTAAAAGAACAAAAAAAACGCATATCTGATATTTCCAGGACCCTTGGTTTAAAATCGGCTTTGTTGGAAATGTTGGAACAGCTTTTGCAGAATCTGGCTGTTTTCAATGACAATGAAAGACATGTGGCTTTTAACTATATATTAGTGCTGTTTCAAGTTTTGGCCTATATGAAAGAGCGAAGCGCTTTCGCACTTTTGTTTGATTTTATGCATGTCAGTCAGGAAACAATAAAAAAAGTCTTCTATGAGGATTTTATTGCTGATTTCGCGGCGGATCAACTGTATTGGATTGCCGGCAGGCGCTGGCGCAAACTCAGAAAAATTGTTGATAACCCCGACATTGCGATTGACTGGAAAATTGGAGCTCTCAACGCCCTCGTGTATATGACTAAAAGCCAAGAAGTTGAGCGTCAGATAATTGTGAAATATCTTGGAGGGCTTTTGTCTCAAATTGTCGAAAGTTATTTCCCAAATCCACTCGCGCCCTTTTTAGTGGTATGCTTACACGAGTTGCATTCCGCCGAAACAATAGGAGATATTCGTAAAGCCTATGAGAGATTTTTGATAGATGATGAGATTATTCCGATTGACGACATCTTGAAGCGACTGCAGACACCCATGGAAGAGTATTTGGCTGCTTGGAAGAACAAAAAATTGAATCCGGATTACATGCTGGATATCCTTCGCGATATTTTTAGGGAGGAGCCGGAAGAAATGAAACAGCTTGGCAATGTCTCTGCGCCGGAGGCTCCTTTAAGAAAAAAACTGCAGAGCGGTGTCGGCCGAAATGACCCTTGTCCTTGCGGCAGCCAAAGGAAATACAAGAAATGCTGCGGGTTAAAATCCGCCATGGACAATCTTCCGGCCGGATATCTGCCGCCCATTTCCCACGGTCTAACGGACGATGTTTTTCTCCTTGAGGAAATCGCCGACGAGGATATGAGCATTCTCGATCGATTGCTGCATGATATGCAGGGAGAAAAATCTTCGGCCATGGTCGAAGATTCCCTGAGAGGGATTATCGCAAAATATCCGGATACGCCGCTTTTCTATCATATGTTGGACGATATCTTGTTAAAACAGGACAGGATCAAAGAATCCATTCTCATGGGACATGCGATGAGATGGCGTTTCCCCAAAGATCTCTTCACTCTAGTTAAATGCGGGGAATTGCATCTGCGCAGAGGTGAATATGAAAAGGTTGAAGAGTTGTTTAAGGGAAAGTATTTTCTTCAGGAGTTTTATCCGGAAAAAAATGTTTTTTCGATTGATGAATTTAAGGAATTTTCGCTTTTCATGGGGCTGTTTTTTGCCAAAAAGGGCGATATTGACAGAGCGGACTGTTATTTGGGTGCCTTGCGTTCTCTGCTGGCTGATGATGAAGACCTTCGGCAGCTGGACCTCAATATTGAGAATTGCCACCAACGGAAATACGCGGAAAATGGCCAATAAAAGAGTTGTTTTACCTAAGTTTAACGGCCTTAGCGGTTAGGGCCCGTAAGGAAATAACTGCCCATTTCAGAGAGCGCGAAAGCTCCCGCGATTGACCGATCGTAAGCTACCTAATATTAGAAATATAGGGTCGCTTACGATCGGTCAAGCCCGGGGCTTTGGCGCAGCTGAAATGTGGTAGTTATTTCCTTACGGGCGGTTAGTTGCCGCCTGACGGATCGTTTCGTTGATGGTCTTGATCCAGAGGAGGGATTCATGGCTGAGCTGCTGCATGATAAAATACCAGGCGGCGGCCAAAAGCGCCAGGCCGACCCAGGATTTGAGCGGCAGCCCTAAAAAGACGATCTGCACCTGCGGCGCCATGCGGTTGGCGATGCCCAGAAACATTTCGGTCATGAGTACGCCGACGATCGAAGGCGCGCCCAGTTGCAGAGAAAGATTTACGACATGCTGGATGATGCCCAGTATCAGCTGCCAGAAAGGAATTTGCGTATTAAAAAAAAGCGGGTTGACCCAACTGTCGATCGGTACCAGTTCCAATGATTTGCCCACCGCGTCAAGAAAATAAATCGGCCCGCCGATAAAATAGAAGATGACGATCAGTATATAATTATACAAAATGCCAAGCGGTGCGGTGGAGTTTTGCGCGACAGGGTCATGGACTTGCAGTGAAGAGGCGCCGCGAATATGTTCAATATAGCTGCCGGCAGACTGCGCGATCATAAAGGGCAGAGTGGAAAGATAGGCCAAAATAAAACCGATGAGCACTTCCTTGCAGGCCAGCGCGGCAAAGACAAAGTTGAAATCCAACTCTTTTTTTAGCAAAAAAAAAGTCTGCGGCAGGAAAATGGCGGAAAGCGCCAGAGCAAACATGAGTTTAATTGGGTTGGGCAGCACTTTGGCGCCAAAAAAGGGCGCGAGGATCATGATCGGCACCATTCTGGCCATAATTAGCATGATGGCTAAAATGGTAGTGGTAGGCGAAGCCCTGGCGAAGTTGTCAAGCAGCGAGAGGTAATTGTCTGTTATTGAAGCAAGCGGCATTACTAGGGGTTCCATTTAGGGAACAGGTTGAAAACGGTATGGGCAAAATTATATATTTGCCCGCCCAGCCATGGTCCCAAAATCACAATTGAGAGAACGACGGCAAAGAGCTTGACGGTAAACGAGAGGGTTTGTTCCTGAATTTGGGTAGCGGCCTGAAAAACGGCGACCATCAGACCCAAGACCATGCTGATAATGATGGGCGGGCCCGAGAGCAGCAGGATTAGGTAGAGAGCTTGATAGGTCAATTGAAAAATTTCATTGGGAAACATGTGGCTACCTAAAGGTTAGAATCAGGTTTTGAACTAGCAGCGTCCAGCCATCGACCATGACCAGCAAAAGCAGCTTGATCGGCAAGGCGATGGTTAAGGGCGAGAGCATCATCATACCCATGGCGAGCAGAATGTTAGAGGTGACCATGTCGATGACAAAAAAGGGCAGGTAAATCAGTACGCTGATCTGGAAGGCGGCTTTGACTTGCGATGTAATATAGGAAGGGATCAAAACAATAAAGTCGTTGGGCTTTAAAACGGCGCGGTAAGGATCCGGAAAAGTTTTGTAGGCGATTTGATAAAAACTCTTAATATGTGATCCGCTGCAGTTTCTTTGCAGAAAATTTCTGAGCGGTTCCTTGGTGCGGTCAACCAGCTCCAGGATAAAGCCGGCTGAGTTTTCCGAAAAAAGTTCCGTTGGCGCCTTTGTATCGATAAGTTCTTTGCCGGCATTGTACATGGCCAGACCTGTAGGAAACATGATATAAATAGTGAGCAAAAGAGCCATGCCGGTGATGACCTGGTTGGGGGGAGCCTGTTGAACGCCGACGGCGTTGCGAAGCAGCGACAGCACAATAATTATTTTTACATAAGAGGTCATTAGAAAGACGGCAAAAGGCAGCAGCGCCAAGCCGGCCAAAACAAGGAGCTTAAGGACGATATTGACATTTGTTGGGTCGTCGCTTGTCGCAAATGCGGAAGCCGGACAAATAAATAGAGTAAGAAACACCATGACGCGCAGTGTCTGTCTTGCCTTAGAAAATAGTTTGGCAAAAAGAGTCATTTATAGAGCCCTTTATTGGTTGGTATATTTGTTAAAAGCCGTCTCAAGCGCGCGCCACTGGTTGGATAGCTGGGCGTTAATAATGCCGGCTTCCGTTTCGATTAAACAGCCGCCCGGCTCGACATCCAGCCGTTCCTGAATGGAAAAGTCCTTGACCTGGCCTAAGACTTTTTTTATTTTGCTTTTGTTTTTTTCGAGCGTTTCGAGGTCTAGCTTATTTACATAGATTATTACTTTATGGCTTTGCGTAACAGGTTTTAATGCTTGCATGATAATATCAGCGATTTTCTCAGGCGCAAGTTCAATTTCGGCACCCAGAATTTTTTGGGCGGCTTTTAGAGCGATGGGCAGGATTTTGCGGGTAGCTTCCTCTTTAATTTTTTTTAGTTCCGCATCGAGGTGCAACAGCTTTTCATTAAAAGTTGTAAGTCCCTGCTGATAGCCTTCCTTATAGGCTAATTCTTTAATAGTTTCGCACTCGGTCGCGACCTCTTTTTTGTATTGCAGCGCTTCTTTTTTAACCAGTTTGAGCAAGTCGGCTGCTTTTTTGAGCGTTTCAAAATCTTTGGCCGGAATGACTTTTTCTTCATTGGCTTCATGAATTTCATTGGATGATATGAGCGAAAAGAATTTCATTTTGCGCCTTTGGTTACTTAATTATTCCTGCCAATTTTTTACAAAAGAGAGCGCCGTCTGAACTTCGGCTACGAGCATTTGGCGCGTGGCGGAAGGAATCTCTTTTTGCGGCAGCTGTAAAAGGAGATTTCCTCTGCCGATATCCAGAATATGCGCGATATACCAGACCAAACAGGGATGCGAGGCTGATAGGGTCAGCCTAAGGGTTATGAGCCCTCTTTTTTGCATTTGCGAATGAAATTCTTTGGCATTCATAGCGGAGCCAAGCGGCAGGTCGGCAAAAACAGGGGCTAAATTTTTTGCTTTTAGCGTTTGCAAAAAGGTGCGCTGGAGGGGCATTAGATGGCTGTTAATGGTATTTAGTAGCGATTTATCGATGATTTTAGGCAGCATTAGAGCTAGATCGAATATGGGCAGCAGGCTAATGATCTTTAAAATGGCCTCTTTATCAAGTAGCGCGAGTGAAGAGAGGGGGTCTTGCGGCAGAAATTCGATTGGCACAAGATCCTTGTCCTGCAACGAGGCGAGCAGCAGTTCATTTAAAAATGCGGCGATTAGCAAAGATAGCTCTTTAGGACCTTCCGGCAGATTTAAAAGTTGTCTGATCTGTTTGGCGCTTTTTTCTGAAAAAAGCGGCAGAAAACAGGAGGCTTCTTCGGGAGAATAAGCCTGTAGTACCGGCAGAAACCAGGAATAGTGGATAAAAGAGGTGAGCGGAACTTGCGGCGATGGGATGGACGAGGTTGGTAGCATTTTCAATTCTTTTCCATGGGGCAGCATAGCCAAAAGGCGCGCTTTGTCTTTCGGCGCAAATTTTTCGATTAAACCCTGCAAAACGAGATCGGAAGCCAAGGTCATTCTTCTTTTTCCTTCCGTTCAGGTTTTTTGATCAACTGCGGATAAAATTTATAGATTAGAAAACCGGCCGCGCCGCCGACGCCAAGTATCAGGGCGATCAGCAGGAAAAATAGGGAGCGGAATCTGGCGGCAGAAGCCTTGCTGATGGTGATCGACCAGATGCGGATAAATTGATCTTCGCGGTCTTGAAAAAGCTCGGTTTTACCTTGTATGCCGGCCTCGGCGAGGCGCGAGCGGTCGGCGATAACGGAAATATTATCAAATTCCAGGTTCTCGATGCTGCCTGCTAAAAGCCGCTTGATTTTTGTTTCAAGATGGTTGTTGGGATTATCAAAAACGCCTTGGTGTTTGACATAAACGGCGGCCTTGATTTTTGGAGGGGTAGTTTCGGCGCCGATGATATTTTCGGTTTTTGGAAAAGAGATTTGGACTTCGGCATCCAAAACGCCATCGATTTTACAGATGATGTTTTTCAGCTGGTCTTCTACGCCGGCCTGATAGCGAATAGTCTCTTCGCGATCGGAAGTCATGAGCCCTTTTTTAGCAAACAGCTGCAGCAAAGTTTCGGCGCGTCTGCGCGGCAACCCGTTGCTGTTTAGAAGCGCCATTGCATCGAGCGTTTTATCTTCCGGCACGGCAATGTTAAACAGGAGCGCTTTTGCGCCTCCGGTTTCGGCGGCCGGTGCGGTTACTTTAGTCGCGTTGATGCCGCGCGATGCCAGGAAGACTACGATTTCATTAGCGTCGCGTTCTTCAAGGTTATTGACGATAGTTCGATTTTCCGCACAGCCCGCAAAAAGTGCTGCCAGGGCTATCAGGAGCAAGGGAATTTTTCTTCTTATCATAGTTGGCCTTGGATGGTTTTGTCTAAGAGCATCTCTCATTATTAACATATCCTAATTTAAAATTTAAATAAACGATCTTAGATGTCAAAATGTTTTATTAGTTTGCGGCAGGAAGGCAGGAGTTTTTCCGGGGTGATTTGCTCAAGGCAGTGCGGATGGGGGCAGGCGCGTTTAAGGCATGGTTTGCAAATGGTTTTGGCTCTTATGGCAAGCGCGTGCGGGCAGTCCACTGGCCCGCAAATGGCAGGATCGGTCGGTGCGAAAATGGCAAGCACATTGGTGCCAAGCGCGCACGCAAGATGCTGCGGCCCACTGTCATTGGTAACAAGCAGATCGACGAGACTGATAAAGGCCGCGAATTCACGAAAGGGGCGCGAAATAATTTCGGCGCCAGGAATGTCTTGAGCGATGCTTTTAAGCAGCGGCATTTCTTTTACGTTGCCGGTTAAATAAATATTGGCTCCAAACTCCTTTTGGAGCAGGCGTCCCAGAAGGCTAAAATTTTTGGCAGGCCAGCATTTGTAGGCGTCATTGGCGCCGGCGTGCAGGGCGATATGCAATCTTTCGCTAGAAAGGCGGTCCGATTCTTTTTCTTCTTTAGTTAAATAAATGTGCATCTGCCTTGAACTGTTTGGTAAATCGATCAAATCAAGTCTTCTTTGGATCTCGTGTGTGCCATCCGGTGTTTTTCTGCATTCGAAAAGGCTATCCAACCCTTTGTTCATGCGCGCGGAGGCGACAACTTTTTCGGCAAAAAGAGAGGCGCAAAGAGGAAACACCAAACGCTGCGAGGCATGGAAAATATAAATCCGCTGAAATTTTTGTTTTAGCAAGGTTTTGCGCAAACTCCAAAAAGAAAAAAAGAGGGGTTCTTTGAAAGTGAAAAGGGCATCTATCGCCGGATTGCGGCGCAGGATTTGTTCGCCGATTGGAGCGCAAAGCAGGCCGATATAGCTTTGGGGATAGCGCTTTTTCAGAGCCAAAATGGCCGGCGTCGCCCAGAGCGTATCGCCGATGGCGGTGGTAGAGACGATTAATATGCGAGGGCAGCCTTGTTTGAATGAATTTACGGCTTTGGGAAAGAGGGCTTTAAAAAGCCGAAGTAAAATTTTAATGATATGGTTTTTCATAATCTTGACTTTGTACATTTTTAAGCTTTGATTTCAATAAGATCTTGATTTTCTATGACTTACCGCTTTCCGCGGTAGGCTTGAATCAAGCCATCCGGAAAAGCGGTAAGTCATAGAAAGTCAAAAGCTTGCAGAAATCATGCTTCAAAAATGTATAAAGTCGAGATAATGCCGCAATGATTTTTACGCTTTAAAGGTAAGCAATATAGAGTAAAAAGACAAGTATCTATACCGAAAGTGACTCAAGAATCGGTTTAGAAAATGGCATTGAAGAGATAGCCGGTAAAAATGATGCCGATTCCGACGATGCCTGCAAAAAGGGCGATCAGCTTCCAGCGCATGATCCTTTTAAGGATCAGCATTTCGGGCAGTGAGAGACCGGTGACGGCCATCATGAAGGCTAGCGCGGTGCCGATCGACAACCCCTTTTCGGTTAGCGAATTTATGAGGGGGATAATGCCGGCGGCGTTGGAATAGAGGGGAATGCCTAAAAGCACGGCTAGCGGCACATCGTACCATTTGGCGGCATCGGCGTATTTGGCTAAAAAATCTTCCGGCACATAACCATGAATCCAGGCACCGACGCCGATGCCCAAAAGCACATAGAGGCCGATTTTTCTGATGATCGAAACGGTATAGGCAAAGGCGGTTTGCACTCGAGCTTTTCCTTGGCTGCAAGCGCATTGGTTGGCTCTCTTTTTTTGTATAATCATGTCGGATAAAATCCATTTTTCAACATGCATTTTTCCTAATAGAATGCCGGCGATGATGCTGATTGCCAGTCCGGATAATATGTAAATGAGCGTAATTTTTACGCCAAAAAGCCCCAGTAGCATGATAACGGCTATTTCATTGATCATTGGCGAGGCGATTAAAAAAGAAAAGGTGATTCCGACCGGCACGCCCGCCTCTAAAAAACTTAAAAAGAGGGGAATGGCGCTGCAGGAGCAAAAGGGGACTAATATGCCCAGGCAAGCCGCGAGCACATTGCCGGCATGTTTTTTGTCATGGCTCAAGATTTTTTTGATGCGCGCTTCTGTTAGATGGGAGCGAAAAACGGCTACCAGAAAAATAAGCGTAAATAGAAGGAAGAAGATTTTGAGGGTGTCGAAAATAAAAAATTCGGCTGCCTCGCTTGCGAGTGAAGCGGGTGTCAGATTTAATACTTTGAAAGTGAGCCATTTCGCAAAGATCTCGAAAGGGTAAAAAAGTTGCATGTTGCCTCTTGGGTAGTCTTTGTCAAATTGTAGGGACAGCTGATTTTTTTTGAAAATATAATTTGGAATCCTGCTAAGATAGATGGAAAACAAAAGTTGGATTATGCGCGTATTTAGATTGTTGCTGGCCTTGGGTTTGATTGCGATGCTTTCTTGCTGCGGAAAAAGTGAAAAGGTCTACCGCATCGGCATCGACCCCAGTTTTGCGCCGATTGAGCTGCAGGGACAGGAAAATTATCTATTGGGTTTTATCGAAGAGCTTTTGGTAGAGATTTCCAAGGAAGCGCATCTGGGTTTTAGAAGAGTGTGGGCGTTGCAAAACACTTTAGTTGAAGGCCTGGAAAACGAGGAGTATGACGGAGTTTTTGCTTCGCTGGCTCCTTATAATTTTTTGCAGGGCAAATTTTGTTTCTCGCCCGTTTTTTTTGAAACGGGGCCGGTTTTGCTGGTCCGCGCCAAAGATTCCTATAATGGTTTGGAAGATATGGCAGGCAAGATGGTTGCGGTGCAGAGCGGCGATCGCTCGATTTCGGCAATTCAGCGCTATCCCAAAATCTTTACCAAGACCTACCTTTTGATTCCTGACGCCTTAAATCAGCTTGACGCGGGGAAGGTTGACGGTGTAGTAATGGACGCCTTTCTGGCCAGGCAATATATGAAAGATCTTTATGCCGGCAAATTTAAAGTCGGCAAACCGCTCGAGGAAGAGGGGCTGCGGCTTATTACCCTCAAAAAAGAGGAGGACCGGCTAATGCGCATTTTCAACCGGTCGATGAAAAACCTTAGGAACAAGGGTATTTTGCAGAAGCTGGAAAAGAAATGGCATCTGGGCGGGTAGCGCTAAAAGAACCGAATGTTATCTCTAGAAGAATCGAGCCCTTGGCGATTGGTGTAAAAACTAACTTTTTACTCGTTTCTTTTGGCAAACACTGAAATATCGCAAGTCCGGAAGCGAAGGCAGCCTGGAATACGAGATTGACTTTTTCCATCGGCACGCCCACCTCGTATAGGTGATATGCCGCACCATTAAGTATGCTTTCCTGGATATTTGTCAGCGGCTGCATATAACTTGCCATTACATCATTAAAATGTTTGACAGTATAATTGCCTTGCATGCTAAACATACGGGAAATTGGATCATATACCCCAAAAATATGCATAAAATGCTGGGTAATATCCGTAACCCGCGATGCATGCACATCTAGCGCGGCATAGATGTTTTCCGCCCACTGTTTGGGGTGTATGTGCGACTGTGAGACATTGCGAAGCGCTTGGAGCATGCCCTTTTGTTTAATTTTACTAACAGTCAGTTCGGTTACTTCCCTATTTTTCAAGGTCTTCATTCTTTGCGGCGTTTTAATAACAATGCCTCCACTGCTAAAAAAAACCACACGATCGTTAAACAGCCGGGCCTGCCTGGCATTTTGAATCAACCTTTTTGCTTCGAGCCTGTTGCCGGCGCCGGCAAAAGAGAGCGATGATAGAATGTGCGATCCCGGCGAATGTCGAATACAGAAAAAGGCAGCCGGTTCAGGCAGATAGGCAGAAAAGGGAATAACGCCATTCATAGCAGCCCTGACAGTCATATCAATTTTGATTCCCAAACGAATCAGCGGCAGTTCATCTTCAGCTACTTGATAACCTGGACTGATACAGGAAGGCGTTTGATACAATATGGAAATAGAATCAATCCTGCCAAAAAGCCCAATCGTATTATGCCTAAGAAAAAGAATATCGCTATCCATGATTCCAAAATAAATTGGAGCCATCGGTGAATTATTTTCAAAATAAGTCGCAAACCGGTGTGATGCCGGAAAGTTCTTAACGCAGTCTCTAATCTGCTGATAGGGGATCTGGCTGGCCACCTCTTTTGAGAGTTCATTTTTGCCCTCCAGCTTTTCTCGAACCATTTCAGCAGAGGTAGCGCTAAGCGCTTTTAATATGCGATATGCTTTTTTATATCCATAAACTCCAGGCAGATCATAGCGCTGTTGCCAGCTTGGAACCCACAAGAAGCTAAAAACCCGGTAAGCAATTCCTTCCACGCGCGGGAGATTATCGATTATGCAGGAAAATTGGCTGTTAATTGTATTGTCAATAGACTCGGCCTGATTTATGCCAATTACGATAGCCAATCTTTGTTTGGCTAACTCAGATGATTCGGCAGCGTTTTTACCAAAAGACTCATTTTTAAAAAGCTCAAGCAAATTTTTAAAAAAAGGCCCGTTCACATCTCTACCTAAGACAGGAATATTAACTAAGTAATTGGGATACGAGCCGCGTTGACATTCAGGCCATGTCGTGGATTCGGGATTGGGAATAAAGCAATCTTTTTCAAGGCTGGCTTTGCCATCCATTTTAACTATATGCGGGAAATCAGCCGTATTGCCATTGACACAGCTATCAAGCCATTGATGGTTAACGGCTTTTTCATACAAGTGACAATTTAAAAAACTTATTTTTTGGTCTGAAAGAATCATATTTTTCCTTTAAAGGGGCTGCATATTAGCATCAAATGAAAAAGAAATCCAGCTATAAGTTTTGACATATGTTCTTAAAAAGGAGTAGCTTCTTAATGGGGAGCGGTGTAAAAACTTTTTTTTAAATATTAATCTTTATACTCCCAAATTTCATAAACTTTCATATCATCTTCTATTTCGACATCTTTTTCTTTTAATGAAAGTTGATGATGTTTTTGCATACGACCCAAAGTTGCGGCAGGATTTGCCAGCCTTTTGTTTCCATTT
>CAZCPS010000028.1:0-11570 GCA_964499895.1 uncultured bacterium
TTCGTTGCTTTGAAGCAGCCGAAAATCCAAAGCTTGAAGCGGATTGGGTATAAGTCCCAAAAAAGACTTAAAAACATTAAGTTTATCCAAAGCCTTTATTGTTGATTACAATTTTTTAGACATGGAAATCTCTTTTGTAAATTTGCAATCGCTCTGTCTAAAATCATGCCGCCTGGCCGCCGTTTTCCTGGACTTAGGGTCCGTAAGGAAATAACCGCCCATTTCGGCAACGCGAAAGCTCCCGCGATTGGTCGATCGTAAGCTACCCAATATTAGAAATATGGGCTAGCTTACGATCGATCAAGCCCGGGGCTTTGGCGCAGCTGAAATGTGGTAGTTATTTCCTTACGGACCCTTAGCGCACCGAAACCCTTTTCTCAAAAGACTTGATCTTTCTAAAACCGCGCTGCCCGGCACGCTCCTTCCCAGGCTTTTAGCGATTTTCCCCGGATTGGATGAATTAATCATGGAGAAATGTTTTAACCTGTCACAGGGAGACTTTGACACCTTGCCGGTCTATTCGCATCTGAAAAAATTGCATATTGCCCACATCCGCATAGTTGATTCAGATATTTTGCGTCTGGCGATTGTTTTTCCGGGTCTGGAATCTTTGGACATCTCTCGTTGCAAATCGCTTTCTCGCGCGCCGGCTGATTACAAAAACCTGTTTGCCAATTTGCGCGAACTATACCACCAAAATTTGAGCCGCGCTAAAGTCGTTCATTATTTTGATGGAACAGATAGAGGTTGGCAAGATTTTGCCGTAGTCTAAAAAAAACTCCGCTGTAGGGGGCCTGTAACGCGCGCTTTCAACCCTAATAAATAGGTGGGAACGCTTCCCGGAAATCCTTAAAAAGCAATTAAGCCCTTACCGTTTTTCCGGCGTCGTGCTCCCCTAACTAATAATGTCGTTGAAGGACACGATTGTTATCAGGTTAGCCCCATCAGCAGAGTAAGTTCTTTAAAAAATCTTTTAAAAGATTACTTGATGGCTTTAAAATTGACAACCTTTTTTTGCAAAAAAAAACAAAAATTAATCTAACGCGAAGAAACGGCGGGCGTTTTCCGCTGTAATTTTACCGACCATGCCGGCATCTTGCTGCCAAATTTTGCCGATTTCCCTGGCGACTTCCACGACGAATGCCGGTTCATTCGTCTGTCCGCGATAGGCTTCCGGCGCCAGATAAGGAGAGTCGGTCTCGATCAAAATTTTATCCGGCGGAATGGCTTTCACAACTTCCCGTAGCGCATGGCTCTTTTTAAAGGTGATAATACCGCTAAATGAAATATACCAGCCTCTCTTTAGCGCCTCTTCGGCCTCCGGCACGCTGCCGGTGAAACAATGCAAAACCGCCTTGCCGCAATCGTACCACTTTGATGCCGCTTCAAACAAATCAGGAAAAGCTTCCCGGCAATGCAAAATCACCGGTAATCCCGTTTCGCGCGCGAGCGCAAAATGCTTCTCCAAATAGAACAGCTGCGCCTCTTTGGTCGCCTCGTAATAATAATAATCCAAGCCCGTTTCACCAATGGCTACCAGCTTTTTCTCCCGGGCGGCTTTTGCAAAAAGCGAAAAGAGCAGACTGCCTTCCTTGTCGGCATCATGCGGTGTGATCGCGCCGGAGAGCGCGACTTCCGGATAGCGCTTTGCCAGGTGCAGACCTCTTTCCAGGCTTTGCCGGTCCGTGCAGACATTAATAATATTATCCACTTCAGCAATATGCGCCCTTTTAATCACATGAGCCACACTATTGCAAAGCGGCTCTTGCGAAATATGCGCGTGCGAATCAATAAACATTTATTCCTCCAACTCTTTTCAAGAAATATAAAAAAAGGCAAGCTATTATTAAACAAGGTTTTTATGTTTTTGCAAAGCTCTCCTTTATACAGCGCTTTCGCGCAAGCCGATTTTTTTGGTAAATGCATCTTTATCTTCCTATTCCTGCTCTCCGCGCTTTCATGGGTCATATTAATCTATAAAATATGGCTTGGAAAAAAAGAGCGTAAAATCAGTTTTGCATTTGCCGCGCAAATGCAGCCGCATGAAAACAACTTTTTGGCCTTCGAGTTACCGCAAGGCGAGCCCGAAAGCCCCTACAAAAACATTTTTTTTATGCTTAAACAAAAGACCTTCGAGTTGCTCAAAAAAAACCGCTTTTTCACGCAGGACGAAAACCAAAGAGAAACCTATCTTTGCCAGGCCGACATTTCACTTTTGGAATCGCAGGTTTATTCCACCATCGCCTATGAAATAAAAAAAATGGAAAAAAACCTTTTTATTCTATCTACCACCGTTACTTTGGCGCCTTTTTTAGGACTGCTCGGCACGGTATGGGGCGTCTTACAGTCGTTTGCCGGCTTAAGCAGCTCGCAGATTTCAGCAGCTAACGCATCGGTACTCTCCAGCCTTTCCATGGCGCTGGCCACCACTGTTCTGGGGTTATTGATTGCCATTCCCGCTCTGATCGCTTACAACTACCTGAAAAATACTATCCGGGATTTTACCGGCGAAATGGAAAATTTTTCGCAAAAGCTGATTTCTACCCTGGAAATCCAATACCGCAGAGTAGACCGGGAATGAGAAGACATAATTTACTGCGGCAGAGCGATCCCGCCGATGAAAGCCTGGTCAATCTAACCCCTCTGATCGACGTTGTCTTTGTAGTATTAATCGCCTTTATTCTGATCGCGCCGCTTTTAGAGGTCGAACATATAGAGCTGGCGCAGACGACCCTCTCCGCAAAAAAAGATATTTCAAAAAAAAGCGGTCTTACTATATATGTAGCAGAAGACAATAGCATACGCGTAAACAATCGGAAAGTGACGATGAAAGAGCTGCCGGTTTTTTTAAGGGAACAGAAAGAGGCCTTTACCGGCCTTACTCCGCAAGTTTTTCATGACAACAGAGCCTCTTTTGGCACTTACCAAAAAATTAAGGACGCTCTTGAGCGCGCCGGCTTTATGCAGATGGATTTGATCTTAAAACCCCAAAATCATGATGAATAAAATCAAACTATCTATCGTTCTGGGTGTTTGCGCCGCTCATATCGCTACGATCGGTTTTTTGGCCTCCCATAAAAAGATGCTGCCCGCTATCAAATCATTCCGCCCTCTGACCGTTCATACAACAAGGGAAATCACACCGGCGCCGCCCAAAATTATCACCGCCGGCAAGAAATTCGATCTTACGCCCAAAGTAGATGAGGCTTTGCTAAAAAATCTCGAGAAGAGCCTGCAATCGTTTTCCGGGCCGGCGCCCTCGTTTGAGGCGGAAGTAACGCCGCTCTTGCATCCGGCCAAAATCGCCCTTAACCTGGATCGGCAGCCGGCTTTTAATGACGGGCAAAGCTGCAAGGAACGCCTTTCAAGAGAACTTAAAAATATGCTGCGGCTGCCGGAATTCGGCACTGTGAGCGTCTCTTTTTGCGTTAACAAAGAGGGCAAGATTTCAAATGTAATGATCATGGAATCGCAAAGCCAAAAAAATCAGCAATATTTAAAAAAGACATTGCCAGAGCTCTCATTTCCGTGGTTTAATCAATACATATCAGAGACTGAGGCCCATGATTTTACCATTGTCTTTAAAAACGAAACATAATTGCACTCTTTTTCTTTTTTTGTTGTTGCCCCTTTTAGGCTTTTCTTCCGAGTCAATGGAAGTGAGCTTGTCTACACAAAATAAACTCTATCCGACTTACCTTGGCGCGCCGCAGAACAACAATCCCGGTTTTGGCGAAAAATATAGCGACCGCTTAAGAGCCGTACTGCAATTTGACCTAAGTCATAATGGCTATATGCAACTGCTGCCCTTGCTTGAACAATACGACAACTCCTTAAAAGACCGGAATTTCGATGCGCAATTCTGGGGCGAAAAAAAACTGGCCTATGTCTTGCGTTTCGAAGTTAATGCCGCCAATCTTTTTATTTCCGTTTTTTCGACTACAACCAAACTGCAAAAGCACTTTCACGAAATACCGCTTTCCGGCCATATCGAAATCGACCGGCAAAAAATCCATCGATTTTGCGACATTTTGCTTAACTACCTTTTAGGTGTTCAGGGCATCTCCTCGCTAAAAATTCTCTATGCCATGCGTACGGAAAATCCGGAAAAAACAGGCCGCAGGTGGCTGTCGGAAATTTGGATGCGCGATGCCGATGGCCATAACCCAAAACAGATTACTTTTGAAAACAACTATTGCGTTCATCCGCTTTTTATTCCGCAAAGCTCCGATTTTCTATATATTTCATACCGCTTGGGCCAGCCTAAAATTTTTCGCGCTAAACTTGACAATCCCATTTCCACTCGCCAAATCGTATCGCTGCGCGGCAATCAATTGCTGCCGGCGCTCTCTTTGGACGCGGCCAAACTGGCTTTCATTTCCGATGCCGGCGGACGGCCGGACCTCTTTTTACAGATGCTGGATCAAACCGGACGGGCTAAAGGCAAACCTCTGCAGCTTTTTTCAATGCCGCGCGCAACGCAAGCCTCGCCGACTTTTTCTCCGGACGGCAGCCAAATGGCCTTTGTATCCGACAAAGACGGCCCGCCGCGCATTTATGTTATGAACATTCCCAAGGCTGCCGACCGCAGACGCAGCCCTACCCGCCTCCTGACTACCGCCTGCCGCCAAAATACTACGCCGGCATGGTCTCCGGACGGCACAAAACTGGCCTATAACGCACTCATAAATAATGTGCGGCAAATCTGGATCTATGATTTTATTTCCGGCGAAGAAACGCAGCTGACTTTTACTCCGCTTAACAAAGAAAATCCCATTTGGGCCCCAAATAGTTTGCATATTATTTACAATACCGAAGATAATGAGGAAGCGGATTTGTATATTATAAACCTGAATCAGAAAACTCCGGAAAGAATAAGTTTTGGCGACGGAAGAAAAAGATTTCCGGTTTGGGAATATTTCGAAAATAAATATTAAAGAGGTCTATATGAAAAAGTTTATTGGCAAGCTAGCCGTAGTCATGGCCTTCGCCATTTTGTCCACAGGCTGCGAAAGGACCAATGAGACTTGGGAAAATGTCAAAACGGCCGGCCGGTATATTAACCAAAGCATTGAATCGCTCTTTGGCAATCAGGATGAGGCATTGGTGGCTAGCAACAACGACGAATTTGCCGTTCCGGTCGAACCGGATTTCATCCCTCTTGATGATAAAGATCTAAAGACACAATTTAAATCAGCGGAAATCGCCCTCCCCCAGCCCAAATATACACCCGGAGAAAAAGGCAGCGGAATCCAAAGCATCGACCATTTTCAAAATGCCGCCGCCAAATACGGCAACATCTTTTGCAATCTGCACTTCAACACGGATGACCACATCGTTCGCGCAAAAGAGGATATGGCAACGGTTATGAGAATTGCCCAATTCATGAAGAAAAACCCCAATCAGCACCTTGTCATCGAAGGACATTGCGATCAAAGAGCATCCGCCGCATACAACATGGCGCTCGGCACCAGGCGGGCTAACCACGCCAGAGTGCTATTAGTTAAAAATGGCGTAGATGCCGACCGGATTTACACCGTTTCATATGGCAAAGAAAAACCGCTCATAGCCGGCACCACACAGGAAGCCTTGAAACAAAATCGCCGCGTCCAATTTAAACTTTACGAAAAGCAGAATTAACATGAATAAATCTATCTTTTTTCTTGGCGCCGCCGCGCTCATAATTTGCGGCTGCTCACCGATTAAATCTTCACCCAAAGAGGAGAAGCACCAATTGGAGCTTACCCTGCATGAGGTGCAAACCAATATTGATGATTTGCGCCATGATTTAAACTGCCTGCAAACCGAACTGCAAATTCAGGACGGCAAGATGAAGCACCAGGACCAGTCGATTGCCGCTCTCAAACACCAGTATCTGGAAAAACAGCAATCCGAACTTGAAGCTTGCGTCAAGCTGCTCTCCGCGATGGAAGGCAAGATTAATAATTTCAACTACAAGCAGGAAATGGCCGAAAAAGATTTACGGCAGCTCTCCGGGCACGCCAACGATACCGCTTCCGCCCTTTCTCAGTACAAAGAACGCATCAACGAACTGGAAAAAGAAATATTGCAGCAAAAGCGCCGCTTTGAAGAAGTAGCCAAGCTGCGCAATACGCTCGAATCGGTCGCAAAAACCATTCGTGCCGCCACTACAGGCAGCGGCCCCTTTTTTACTTACAAAGTCAAATCGGGCGACTCACTGGAAAAAATCGCCAAAGTACATAAGACCTCCGTTGAAGCGCTCAAAAACATCAACAAACTGGATAATGATTTGATTGTAATTGGCCAGGAACTAAAAATTCCGAACTAAAACTGGCGGTTAAATTATTTTTTTGATATTTTTGCAAGCAATTACTTCATAGTTTAGGCAAAGGATTTTATATGGCTCAAAAAAAGAAAATTTTGCTGATCGAAGACGACGAGGATATTGGCGCTCTAATAAAGCTGCAGGCCGAACTTTCCGGTTACCGGCTTCATGTTGAAGTCGACGGAATTAATGGTTTTCTGGCTGTGCAGCGGGAAAAACCGGATTTGGTAATTCTCGACATTATGCTTCCGGGACAAAATGGATTTGATGTCTGCCGCAAAATTAAAAATACGGCCGGATTAAAAAATATTCCGATTCTTATCCTGTCGGCTAAAGGCGAAGAACTCGATGTGGTATTAGGACTGGAACTTGGCGCGGATGATTTCGTAACCAAGCCTTTCTCGCCCAAAGTGCTTTTTTCCAGAATTAAAGCCATTTTACGCCGCAGCAAAGTACCGGAAAAAGAAGATAAGACAATGTCATTCGGCGACTTTGCTTTAGAAGTCGACCATTACCTGCTTAGAAAAAATGATAAGGTAATTCCTCTAACCCTTTCTGAATTTGGCATCTTGAAGCGGCTGCTGGCCAACAAAGGTAATGTACTGACCCGTAATCAATTGCTGGATGATGTCAATAATGACGACGCGTTTATTGTAGACCGCAACATTGATGTACATATTGCTTCGCTCCGTAAAAAGTTGGGCCCCGCCTACAACTGGATCGATACCGTTCGCGGCATCGGCTACCGTTTTAAGGAAAAATAACCTTAACCAGGCTTTTTCTGGACATCAATATCTTTAGTAAATTATATTTATAGACAATATATTCACTAAAAGTTATTTATTTGATTTATAGTAACAAAGAAATCGTGAATATTTAGTAGCGGGCAAATATGGCAGCTGCTGAATACTTGGGAGGCATCATGAAAAAGATTGTGGTCCTGTCGCTCTTAATTGGCGTTTTGATCGGCGGCTGTCAAACTAAAACGGGAACCGGCGCGCTTGCCGGCGGCGCAGTCGGCGCCGGAACCGGAGCTATCATCGGCGGCGGCAAGGGCGCCCTTATCGGAGGCGCAATCGGCGCGCTATCCGGCGGGCTAATCGGCGCGGCGCTGGATGAGCAAGATAGAAAGGTTATGGAACAATCTTCGCCAAGAACCGTGGATCGAATGGATCGAGGCGAACCGTTAATGGTCAGCGATGTTATCAAATTATCGCAGGGCGGCGTTTCCGACGATACGATTATCCAATACATCAAACAGACCCGCACCAGGTATAATCTGACACAGGCGCACATCAACCGGTTGCAGGAAGGCGGCGTAAGCCAGCGTGTAATTAATTACATGACGAGCACCGGCAAATAATTTGAAAATTGCAAAAACACATTTTTTAAAAAGATGTGCTTTTGCAATTTTTTATGGCATCGAATTTTCTTAAATAGTATTTTTATTATTAATGTCTTCGAGAAAAATGATGCCCGATTTAAATTCCTGCAGCTTGGCCAACTATCAATCTTTTTTTCACCAACAAGCCTATTCGGCATCCAAGACCATTTTATCGCGCTTTAAAAAAATTGCCGGCTATTTTGTTTTTTTTAAGCTGCTTTTTTTTATGCTTTTTGCCGGCGAGGCGACCTTACTGACTTTCCTGCTCACCAATTTCAATGACTCTTTTTTGTTAGCAGTCTGCCTGGCGTCGCTCTTTTTAACTATTTTCACCTATTTTGTGCTGCTATTTTATTTTCAGGCCAAAAGACCGGACCAGCTTATCTCCCTTAAAGACGACTTTCTGCGCTACTGTAAACAGTCCATCGCGCTATCGGAAGGAACGGCCGAACACCACCTGTCGCTAGTGCAGGCAATCATCAGGCTCTCCACTTATCTGCATGATTTTGAGCTCACCCTGCCGGCGTCGCTGCGTTTTGCCAAAGGCCTGTTCAAAATGATCACAGCCAGATTTTACGAAGAGGACCTTTTTAAGACTCGCGAGCTATTGCTCTTTGCCGCCATTTACGAACATATCAAGCAGATCAAACACACTCCGGCCGATCTGGAAGTGCACGCCTCGCTAGCCAGCACTTATGTCGCCCTCTCCCGCCTCTACTTGCATCCTAACGAAAATAATGCAGCAGTCTACGCTTCGGCAAAAACCAAACGGCAACGCGCCGAGAAATTCAAACTTGCCCTGCAAAGAGCAATCGAAGAGTATCAAATCCTGGATGATTACGCACCCAATAATCCCTGGGTTTATGCGCAGATGGCGCAAAGCTTTCATAATCTGGAAATGCCGGAAGAAGAGGCGGTGCAATATGAAAAGATTTTACAACTAAGCCCCAATGACATGGAAATCCTGTTTCGTTTGGGCGTTCTCTATTTTCAAATGAGCCTAAACGCCAAGGCTCTGCGCATCTACGAGCAGCTTAAAAATAACGCCTTTAAAAAAGCGGATGACCTGCTTGTATATTATAACGCCGGCAGCATGGAATCCTTTCTGGATAAGCCTGAGACCGGTGAAGAATAAGTGTTCGTAAGCAGCTGATCTATAAATAATTTTTCAATGTAGTGTTTCTTTGATAATTAATTTTCCATGAGTATAATCAATATTAAAATCGATGGTGATTCCAGATGATAAATTCGGCTTTTTTTCATAAACCGGCTGTATGGGCCATTCTTATTTCGCTTTTCTCCTGCGCAAGTATCGGCTACTGCGAAAAAGTAGCGCTGCCTTTAATAGAGACCAATAATGAAAAGGAACTACTCTTTTTAAGACGCATGGCGGATTATTGGGAAGAAGACCAGTTGCCGCTGGTCAAAGCGGAAATTATCCGCTATTTTGAAAAGGCAAAGAAGCACAATGCCCCCAAAACCTATTTCCACGAATATCTGCAAGCGCTTTTGGGCAATATTTATCTTTCCGAAAAGAACTACGAGAAGGCGCTTTCCGCCTATGATACATTAGAGATCGAAGCTATTAGAAATGAAATCCGCCCCAATCTTCTGCAATGCCTCTATCAAACCAAAAATTATGCGCAGCTCTCTATCCAATGCCAAAACTATTTACAACTTATGCCGCAGGACGACAGCCCGGAGTGCCATCAAGCCTATTTTCTTTTAGCCGAAAGCTATTACAACCTCTTTTTGCAAGCTGAAGACGCAGAAAAAGAGACTTATGCCCGGCAGGCTAAAGAACATTTCAAATTATTGATTTCCACCAACTATGAAAATTACGCGCTGCAATGTTTTAGCGACATTGAACAGCTATCCGGCCATTATATGGTCTCGGCCGACTATCTATTACAACTGGCGGAAAAACTGCCCGGCCAAAGGGAAGCCTTTTATTTTAAAGCAGCCTCCTTACAGGCCAAAGAAAATGAGGAAGCGGCCGGCGCCACTTTTTTATCCATTTGGAAAATGCACGGAGAGAGTGCTAAAGAGGCTCTTTTTAATTATATTTTGATCTCCTTCAAGCTCGGACAATATGAAAAGGTAATTGCGGAACAAGACGAAATTATGCAAAGTTCGGCAGAAGAACAGCTGCCGTTTGTGCACTTTTTTGCCGGCAAAAGTTTTTTTACCCTTAAAGACTACTTTAAGGCGGCAGACGCTCTTGGCCTCTTTTGCAAAATGGAAAATAAGAATTCGCCGGAAATGGAAATGGCGCTCATTAATTTGATGGAATGCGCTTTTGAAACAGACAATCCTTCGCTTTTTGAAGAAGCTTTAGGCTACCTGTCACAGCTTTTTTCAGAAAAAACCGAGCTGCTAAAAAACGGCTGGTTTGAACTGGGTCTCTTACATAAAAATAAGGAACGGTTTGAAGCAGCGGAAAAAGCCTTTGCGTTTGTTTCGGGATTTGACGAGTTTGAGGACCGCGAAAACCTGCTCTTCGAACACGCCCTTGCCATTTATAAAAATAATAAATGGTATGAGGCCCGATTTCGGTTTGAGGACTTTATCCGCGAATTTCCCGAAAGCGGCAAGCTGGGTTTGGCATGGCAATATCTGATCAACGCATCAATTAAGGAATTAGAGCTCGCCGAAAGCACGGACAAACCTGAAAAAACCCATATTTTAATTAATACCCTGGAAGCTTTTTTATCGCACGATTCGCTCCCGACTGACGAAGCCCGCAAGCAATACGGCTTTTTAATGGGCCAATACGCTTTTCAGCTCGGCAATTTTAAAAAAGCTCTCAAGCATTTAATCCGGTTAAATCAGACCTTTCCCGATCATTCGGAAATTGTGCAAAGTAATATTCTAATCGGCTTTGCCTATTTGCACGAAGCCGAAGATTTAACACTTTTTGCTTGTCATATCGAAAAAGCGCTAGAGCTCCGCCCCGACCATGAAGATAGCCGCGAGCTGCACTTTTCGTTATTTAACGCCTATCTTGAACTTGCCGCCCGGTCGGATGCCAATCGCCCTTCTTTGGAAGATTGCGCGGCGGAGCACCTTTACTGTGCCTGGCAGCAGAAGATCAATATTATTGACGCTAACCTGCACTGGCTCTCCAACTATTATTTCAATAGATTCCTGCAAGATAAAGATAATACAAAATACGCTCTAAGAGCGAAAGAACTGACAGTGGCGGTCATAAACCATACTGCGCTAGCCGCGGGAGAAGCCGAAGGCGGATTGGCCATCGAGGAGCAGTATCTCAAATTAAATCAAATCGCGTTGCTGCAAAATAATAATGAGGAGCGCATTGCGGCGCTCGAAGCGCTTGCCGCCTATTATCAAAGCTTTGAGACTACAACTTGGCGCTATCAGGATAAGACGCTGTTCGAGCTGGCTCTTTGCCATCGAGAGTCCGGCGATAAGAAAAGAGCTCTGGAATTATTTGAGGAGCTTATTAAAATTAAGCCGGAGAGCGCCTATTACTATCACGCCTCCCAGCTATACGCCACCAGGCTGATCCTGCAGGGGCTGTCCAAGCAGGATTTTTCATATAAAAATCCTGTGATTATCAAAGCAATCAACACCTTGAAAAATATCACCATTAAACGCCAGGTTGAAACTGAACCGATTCACCTGGAAGCGGCGCTTGACTATATCCATTTGCAGTGCTTAATGGAAAAACCGGGGAGCCGCGGACAAAAATATCTTGGCCTGCTCAAAAAGATAAAGCTTTTTTTCAAATCTACCGAAGATATTATCGGCAAGGAATATACCGCCCGCCGCAAAGAAAATCCGGAAAAAAATCGGCTTTATAAGGAGTACTTGCAATTTATCAAAACCGAGATCAAAACCTATCAATACCTGCAT
>CAZCPS010000029.1:0-9181 GCA_964499895.1 uncultured bacterium
TAAAACTTTAACTTAATGTAAACTAATTAAGTTTTTAGTAAAAAAATATAACATATGACTTATCTAACGCGATACATTAATGCTTTACCGAAGAATGGCTGCGAAGCAATTCTGACCGGTTCAATAACCGGTATGGCGGCCGGCTACCTTTTTTACGGACGAACAATGATCCTACCCTGCTGCCTCTTGAATGCCGCCGGTACGGTTACCGATATCATCAGCACTCCGGTCTTTACCTATTTGCGAGATCAGCTCCATGAGCATGACTCTGCCACAGACCATTTGCTCTATTGGGCGCAACATTCCGCCACTTTGCTCTCCACCGCCGCTCTGGGCGCGGCTTACGGCGTTACGCTTATTTCAACAACCCTGATCATTTATACCATCGCCCTCGGCGCATTAAAAATAACTTTTAACAACCTTCCCTCAAAAGCACTGCTTTTGCCGGCGCTGGCGGCCTGGTTTTTTGGTTGTCCTTCTATTTATCTTGTCCAGGCGGCGGCTACGCTTTTAGGCCATAGAATGGTGGCAATTATGGAAAATACTTTAAAAGAGATCCATGAACAAAATTCTGATGATCCTTTGATCGAGCATTGTCATAAACTCCTGCAGTTAAATTTGAAGCAAAGCGCCACTTCGCCCGACCTTCAAAAATCCAATGTAAAAATAGATCAGAAACCCTTTATTATGCCTCTAAATAGTAGTTACTATGTTTATTTAAGTCTGGCCGTCAATAGCTCTGTCGATCGGATTTGCTGTACTTTATTTGAACAGAATGATAAAATGATACCGTTTTTTTAACATACGAGGAATTTATATGGCAGCTATTAAAGAATATTATAACCGTCTTCCGAACAATATGGTAGGATGTGTTTTAGGAAGTTTTGCGGGCGGACTATTAATTAACTGTTGGGGAAATGTAGCAAGAGGCGTTCAAAGCGGAGGCATCAATGCCGCAGGCGCGGCGTTTGAAGTGCTAATCACCCCCATTTTCAACAAAATCAGCGACCAGTTTGCGCCTGAGAATACCGCTGTCAGAATGAACTTGAGCAAAGCTAAACACCTAATAGCAGTGCTCGGCACCACGGCCGCCTTCGTTTATCTTGGTAAGATTCAAATTACCGCGCTCAGACTATTTTTCTGCGTAATAGTCAATATGGGACAGCTTGAGGCTCGCCTTGACGACTTTATAAAAAAGAACCTCAAGACAACAAATGACCAGGACACAGGGGGAATAAATAGGGCAATTGTGAACGGAATTAATACAATGCACATTTTCGCATCAAAGCGGTTCGTTTAAGCATCCTAAATTATACCGATTCTTCAGGTTGCTTCGATATAGAGTCCCATTAAAATGGGACTCTTTCTAAACAATTGTCCTGACGAGCACAGTCTTGACGCCTAGCAGCGAAGCCTCTTCCACCATTAACTCAAACCGGTCGATATAGGCCGCTTCGCCTTCGGTTGGCAAATGATTTAAATTGGCGCAAATCAAATCGGAGAGCGTCTTACCCTTTTTCGCATCCAGCGCCGCGTTAAAACGCCGGTTAAACTCCTCTATCGGCATATCGCCGGGCAACGAACACTCCATATGGGTCTTTTGCCGGTAAGAAATAACATGCGTATCACTTGGGAAAATCTCATCGATAATCTGGTCCAGCGTCAAAATGCCGGCAGCGATGCCGTTCTTGCCAAGCACAATCGCTATCGACTGCCGGTTGTGGCGAAATTGTTTTAAAATCTGCGAAACAGGATCCGCCTCAAAAATAAACCAGGGCGACTTCGCATGCCCGGCAATTTTAGTCGAATCTTCCAGCCGCAAAAGATCGCGCGGATAGGCTATCGCCACAATATTATGGGGCGCTCCCTGATAAATCGGCACAAAGGGCGCGTACCTGACTCCCAAAATGCGCTGCAAATCGCGTAGCGACGCATCAAACGCCACTGTCGCGATTTCGGAAAGCGGCAACATCATGTCCTTCACCCGCTTTTCTTTCAGCGCGAAAATATTCGAAGCCACCCTATTAATATCCTCCCCTTCCGAAAGCGTTCTAACCTCTTTTTCCTCAAAGGCTTTTTCCAGCTCCTCCCTCGATAAAAAAATACCCGTCTCTTTAGCGCCGCCGAAAAGTTTGTTACTGCCCGTCGAGATAAATTTAATCAAATAGATCACCGGCGTCAAAATCCGCGAAATGGTGTAAATAATATAAGCGCCGCCCATCGCCACCTGCTCCGGATGGCGCCTCGCTTCAAATATGGGCGCCAATTCCGCAAAGATCAGCACAATAATGATCTGGGTTATCGGCGCGAAGTCCATGGAAAGATGCAGCGACTCATAAAAACGGCGCGAACATTCCGAGCCAAGCTGCAAGGCCGTATTGACACCAATCAAAGTCGTGCCAAATAGGGCCGAAGGGTTGGAAAGCAGCTCCTGCAGCCGGATCGCCCTTTGGCTGTTTTTGCTGGCAAAATATTGCAGACGCACCTTATTAAAAGAGACAACCGCCATTTCGAACATCGAAAAAAAGCCCTGCACCGCAATACAAACCACAGTCAAGAGTAAAAACCAGAACCAGCTATCCATTGGCCGGCCTCTTTTTGGACGATTTTAATTTACGGATATATATCCTGGTAACCCGATTGGGATCAGCCTCCAACACATAAAACATCAAATTGTCTTTAACATATTGCGTGCCCGCCTGCGGAATCTGTTCCATTTCCTCCGTCAAAAAGCCGCCAATGGTCGTTATGTTATGCGTAGCGTCAAACTTGACGCCAAAGACCTCCTCAAGTTCGGAGAGTTCCATTTTGCCGGAAACTATAATAATATCCTTGCCCGACAAGGCATATAATTCTTCCGTATCGCGCAAGTCGGCGATTTCACCGACAACCGCTTCAATCAAATCCTCTTGCGCCACAAGTCCGGCAATAGCCCCGTATTCATCAACCACCATCGCAAGCGACTGCTTTTTCTCTCGCAGCTGCTGCAAAACAGACCAGGCGTTGCTCCCTTCCGGTACAAAAAAGGGCTTGTCCAAAAAAGAGCGCAATTTCTCTTTAGTATCAATTTCCTGACGATGAAAAAAAAAGCTGCGGGCGGAAATAATCCCTAAAACATCGTCCAGCGGACCATTCGTCACCGGCACGCGCGTGCACTTCCGGTCGACAAAAAGCGCTATTAGCCCTTCGATCGGCATATTGATATCATAAAACAGAATCTCTTCTTTGGGCCGGATCATTTCTTTAACCGAAGCTTCATGCAATTCCAGATAACCGGCGATCAGTTCCGCTTCATCGGCGCTTAAAAGCCCCTTTTGCGTCGAGTTTTCCAAAATCACTTCCAGCTCCTCGGAAGTAATCGGCTTCGCTTTTTTTAAAAAGAAAAACAAATACCGCGAAAGGATGCCGGTCAATTTGGTCAAAACCAAACGAAAGGGAGTCAAAATTTTGGCGATAACCGCCAGAATGGGCGCAACAAAATAAGCAATCTTCGTATTGTTCGGCAAGGCGATCGCCTTGGGTATGATCTCGCCGAAGATCAATGTTAGGACCAGCGGCACACCTACTTTGAAAATCCAACCCGACCACGCCCCAAAGAGACCCGAAACAGTGTTTTGCACCAGAATATTGGCAAAAACATTCAACATTAAAATCGTTACCAGAAGATCGCGCGGTCTTTTTAACAGCCGGGCAATCAGCCGCTTGCGATTGTCCTTATCGCCTTGATAGGCTTTTAGCGTAAACCCGGAAATGGAAAAAAAAGCCGTCTCGGAGGTCGACAAAAACCCCGAAAGCAAAATCAAAGCCGCTAAGATAAGGGAGAAAAATATGTATATCATTCGTCCGAGGTGAAATGCACTTTTATCTGGCCATCCGGCACGACCCCCAGCTTCTGCATCAGAACCAGCTCGATCCAGGCCGGATCGCTTTGCGACGCAATCCTGGCCATGAGCTCTTCCTTCTGTTCCAGCATCAGATCCTTTTGCCGGCCTAGCCGCTCCATTTTCTGCTCCATCACCTGAATATCAACATTCTTCTTTTTGATCGCATGCTGAAAACTGATAAAGCCGCCGGATAATAATATCCAGACCCACAAAGAGCGGAAAAAGACGATTTCTATTATTTTGTCCATACAAATATTATTATCCAGATGCGGCTTTTTTATTCAACAGTTATACCGAAGCAACCTGAAGAATCGGTTTTGGGCAATTTCAAAAATGTCCGGAGGCGAGTTAAAAACCTACATGCGGGGGACGGTCACACCCTCCTGCTTCATATACTTGCCCTTGCGTTCGGCATACGAAATGCCGCAAGGCGTTTTGCCTTCGAAAAAGATTACCTGCGCCAACCCCTCGTTGGCATAAATTTTGGCCGGCAGCGGCGTCGTATTGGAAATCTCCAGAGTCACATACCCTTCCCACTCCGGCTCGAAGGGCGTCACATTGACGATAATGCCGCACCTGGCATAAGTGGACTTGCCGATGCAAATGGTCAGCACATTGCGCGGAATGCGAAAATACTCCACCGAACGCGCCAGCGCAAACGAATTGGGCGGAATCACACAAGAGGGCCCCGATATACTGACAAACGACTCTTCAGAGAAATTTTTCGGATCGACAAGCGTATTGTAAATGTTGGTAAAAATCTTAAATTCATCAGCCACCCGCAGATCGTAGCCATAGCTGGAAAGACCGTAGCTTACCACCTTGCGTCCATCTACGAGTTTAACCTGTTTTTCCTCAAAATTATCGATCATTTTTTTTTCTTTAACCAAACGGGCAATCTCGACATCAGATAATAGCGACATGTTTCTTCCTTTTTTTATTTCTTTGATCAAGAACCTATAGCTTTTGAAATAGTGTTCTTGCTAGACTTTTATTTATACCCAATGATTTTTCAAGAAGGAAGATTATTGCAAGCATTTTTTTAAGATTGAGTAATTATGGAAGAGACCTTCATTGAATCGGCATGGACAAAGCCGGACAAATCATTTGAAATACCCTTAAGGCCGCAGCTGGCAGCCGATTTCGTCGGTCAAACCAACATCCTGGAACAGCTCAATATTTTTATCGGCGCCGCCAAACAACGAAAAACACCGCTCGGCCACATGCTCTTTTTCGGACCGCCCGGCCTGGGTAAAACCACTCTGGCGCACATTGTCGCCAAAGCCATGGGAACCAATTTAACGGTTACATCCGGTCCGGTAATTGAGAAAGCCGGCGACCTGGCCGGGCTTCTAACCAATCTAAAAGAGGGCGATGTGCTATTTATCGACGAGATTCACCGCCTCTCCAAAACCGTCGAAGAATATCTCTATCCCGCCATTGAAAATTTCTCGCTCGACCTGCTCATCGACAGCGGACCTGCCGCCCGCAGCGTGCAAATCAAGCTAAATCATTTTACGCTAATCGGCGCCACCACCTCTTTTGGAGCCCTTTCCGCCCCTCTGCGCTCACGCTTTATTTTTTCCGGAAGACTCAATTACTATTCCGACGCGGAACTCTCCAAAATCCTGGTCCGTTCGGCCAAAATTCTTTCGCTGCCGCTCGATAATAGCGGCTCTCTCGCGATAGCCCAAAGATCGCGCGGCACGCCGCGCATCGCCAACAATCTTCTGCGCTGGGCTTCCGACTACGCGCTCATGCGCAACATTCCATCCGTCACAGCCGAAACGGCCGCCGCCGCGCTCGAGATGCTCTCGATTGATGAAATGGGGCTCGACGAGATGGATAAAAAGATCTTAAAAATTATTATCGACCACTATCAAGGCGGACCCGTTGGCATTGAAACCATCGGCGTTGCTATCGGAGAAGAAGCCTCCACCGTCGCAGCGGTTTACGAACCCTATCTCATCATGAAAGGCTTTATCAAACGCACGCCCCGGGGCCGCGAGGTCACCCAACTCGCTTACAGGCATTTGGGTATTAGCAAATCAAAAATCAATACAGGAGATGATAAATGAAGACAATTTCCTATTTTCTTCTTTTTTGCGCCATGGCGCTGTGCTTACCCGGCTGGACAAAAGCTAAAAAATCACAAGGCCGTGATCAAATTCGGGTGCTGCTTGAAAATAACGCCAAGGAAGCGCTATTGGAAGTCAAGGGGCCCTATTACATCTATAATCCCCAGGACAATTCCAATATCGCTTCCGGACTGATCGGCAAACGCTTTATCTTGCGCGCAACCGCCTCCGGCCTAAAATGGGGGCAGGAATTTTCCGGCATCCATCAAATTTACATCGTCCCCCGTAAAGCCGATGCCTCCATCCTCGTCAACGGCATTCAATACCAAGGCAACCTGCTGGTCTATAAAACCGGCAACAAAATCAATATTGTCAATGAAGTCGACATCGAGTCTTTCATCAAGTCCACGCTGCCTTGCAAATTGCCCCAATTCTATGAAAACGAAGTGATGGCCGCCGTCGCGATCGCGGAACGAACTTCAGCCTACTATTACGCCGAAAAATATGCCGGCAGTTTCTATCACATCGCCGCCGATGTTGCCCGGTATCAAGGCTGCGTCCTTGTAACCGCCGACTCGCCGGCCTCCTCCGCTGTGGACGCCACCCGCGATCTGATTATGGTCGGGCCCGAGAAGAAACCATTTATAGCCTGCTGGACCGAGCATAGCGCCGGCAAAACCGCTCCCTATCATACCATTTTCCGTACGGACGAAGCAGCCCCCCAAGAAGGCGTTGAAGCTCCGCATGCCGCCCTGGACCGCGCCGAATCCAAATGGAGCGCCACATTCGACAGGCAGCAGATCGCCGGCGAGTTTGCCATCGGCAACCTCCAATCCATCGGCCTCTTTGTCGACACCTTCTCCAACAAGGCCTACGCGCTGCGCCTCAACGACAAGGAAAACCATGCCGATATCGACTTTTTCACTCTGCAGGAAAAACTCGGCAAGGATAAGATCAAAAGCAATGATCTGCAAGTTACCCTGAATAGCAATGAGGTGGTCTTTTCCGGCTACGGACGGGGTCACGGCGTTGGCATCTGCCTTTATTCGGCATCGGCCATGGCGCAAAAAGGCGATATGGCCGTTGTCATCCTGTCGCGCTTCTTCCCCAAAACATACCTGCTCAACCTGGCAGCCATGCCCAAAAACCGCAAAACAGGAGAAAATCTTTAAGAGAATCGCTCTTTTTGCTATAATTATCACTTTGCCGGGGACATTATAGGGAAAAATTATTCGAACCAGGTCAGGACCGGAAGGTAGCAGCCTTAAGAAAAAGTTTTTCCGCTATCAATCAATCTCCGGCAATTTTTTTAGCGCGCTATTTAAAGCCGCCTCCGCGTTTAAACCGCAAGCCTCCGCGCTCCGCACCAGCTCGATTAACGCCGCTCCCAACTCCTCTTCAGTAAGGCCCTGACTCTTTTTTACATCCATGGGCCGCTTTATCTTTATTATTTTAAGGAGCTTTTGCGCTTTAATGAGCGCCGGCAGGCTTTTAGGCAGCCGTTCAAAAAATTTCTTTTCTTTTGGAGACTTTTCCGTCTCTTTTATAGCCGCCCAACGGATTTCGACCCCTGCGGCATCATGCTCTTTTTCCTTGCCGAAAACATGCGGGTGGCGACGGACCAATTTGGCCTTTTCCCCTTCCAAAACCTCTTTCAGACTAAACTTGCCGGCCCTTTTGGCGATTTCACAAAAAAAGACCACAGTATAAAAAAGATCGCCCAACTCTTCAATAATATGCGCCTCATCGCCATGGTCAATCGCCTCAACCAGCTCATGGGCCTCTTCGATAAAATAGGCGCGCATCGTCTCGAATGTCTGCTTTTTGTCCCATGGACAGCCGTTCGGACCGAATAAAGCATCGGCGACCTCCAAAATCTCATTAAATTCTTTCATTATAAATTCCTTGATAAAAACTATAACTATATATTATAATATTGTTCCAATTACAAATAAACAGGTAATACTAAACATGACATCTTACCTTTATTCCGCTGCCAGATTTGCAATTTTTGGCCCCCAAAATTATCTGGCCAATCATGCCAAAGTCCATGATCCTGCTGAAATTAGCGTCGCGCCCAACCCCTACCCGAGGCAAATGGAAACGCCTGCTGCTGATTTGCCGGAAATAACCTTCGAAGCAAGCGTCGCTATGCCCGAGTCGCCCCCCCAAACAATAATCAATAACGCCCTAGCGGAAATCACCTGTTTTACCGGCGATATAGCCGTTGCCGGCGCCGCGATCTACCTTACTACAAGGCAAATAGACCATCTAGAGATCCCTACTCTGCAAAAAATAGCTGTAGATTTTCAAAACACGCAAAACACCCCTTTTATAATACGGCACTATTTACGCATCGGCATTATAAACAATAATTTTAATTTTTCCCTAATACAAAAAATCCGGCTCTTTTTCGCCTACTGCGTCATGGCTTCTTTTTCCGGCATTATTAATTTTTTTATTTACGAGCATCTTAACAATTTCATAGAAGTTATCAAGAGCCGCTATTGCGGGCTTAATTCACTAAGCGCAGCAGTCGCCGAATACTCTCAGAATATTATAAAATTCGCCAATCTGACCGAAGCGCAAGACAAACAGACCTTTCTTGCGAACGCGCAAAAAAAACTTGAGCCCGAACAATACAACCGGTTCTTAAAAATACTGGCCGGAGCCATATTGCCGAAGCTGAACTTTGAAGAAATAATTCAACGAACATTTCGTTTCAAAGCCTATTGTCCAACAACCATTTACGGCCATCTTTTGAAAATCACTTTAATCTTTATCGCCTATCTGCCGGCGCGCCTTTGCAGTTTTTTCGCGAAAGAATTCATCGAAACAGCTTATAACGATTTTCTGGCAGACACGCTTCTTTCCATCCTGACAAACGGTTTTAACAAATTTCTTGAGAAAGACCTGCCCAATCTATCCGATTTACCTAACAATATAGAACTGGTTAATCTCTACAATATGCTGGCCATCTCTATACTTGAACAAGAATATGAAGTTAAGGACAACGAAGAAACGGGCGGCAATGACATTCAATGGAATAAAACATGCGAGGACTTAATCACTATCCTCAAAACCGAACCCTGCGAGACTACCCGAGAGACTTGGGACAGCCTCAATAATAATAGAAGCGATGACCGGCTGGAAAGATTTTTACCCATCAACGACATCATTAAAAATACGGTAAAGTCGCTGCTAAAAAACTGCCCCGCC
>CAZCPS010000029.1:9191-11430 GCA_964499895.1 uncultured bacterium
CGAAAACAAGCTCAAAGCTCTCGCCTCTGTCTGCTTCATAGCTACTCAAAATCTGGGTCCCAAGACCGGATTTGCCGATCTGCCGCAAGAAATAAAAAAGGCTCTATACCTAATAGGATATGCCGCGGCTAAAAAGCATGACGAACTGGCTGACAGGCAATTACATAACATTATCACGGCAGAGGTCAAAGAATACACATGGCTCTCAGACCTGTTGCAAACCGAGGCTGCAAAAAGCCTGCATTATTGTTGCAAACGAGACTATTTGCAAGGTGCCAATAAACTCGTCTTCAACCCGATTTTCATTCGTACGATAATCGATAATCTTATCAGGACATGTATTTCTAATTAATTTTCAAATAGTTACAATTATTATTTAAAGAATTAATTAATTTCTTTTAAATAAATAGTAAATAGTTTATAATAGCTACAAATTAACACAAAAATTGTAACAAATATGCTAAATATTGAAAAAACAGCATCCATAACCGCAAGCGCGCCTCCGGCAAAAAAGCCCGGCCGCTTCTCTAGCCGTTTACAAGACTTTGCAGCTAAACGAATTAGCGTTCCAGACCCTGATCAAATTCAGGTCGCGATCAACCCCTGCCCCCAAGGTCTGCGCAATGTGGAAAAATTGCCGCTACGGCCCATCACCATAGTACAAGAAGAAAGAACTCCGGAAAAAATTATTGAAGAGTCATCTTTGCAAATCGCCGCCTATGCCGCCAACTTCGCCTCCATCGCCGCCATGCACCGCTTCGTTACCGGCAAGGCTTTTGACGCCACCCTCATACCGGTCTACCAAAAGATTGCCGCGAAGCTTTCCGTAAAAGAGCCCAAACGGCATATTATCAGCCTGATCAATGAACATTTTTCATTAAACCTGCTGCAGAAAGTCAAACTGCTTTTTGCCTATATCCTGATCGGCTCCGGCATCCTGCACGCCCTCATATACAAATATGTCAGTAATTTTACAAGGGAACTAACCTCCCAGTACTGTTCAAAAGATCAGACTCAACTCAGTAAATTGATCTTTCACGCCTCGGACGCCTTAAAAATCACATCAGGCGATTATCTGCAAAAGACCAAAGATTTTGCGGCTCTCAAACATGATGAAGCCGGCAAAGCAGCCTTTATTGCCCAAGAGCAACTTAGCATTTCGCAAGCGGACTTTTTAGCATTTAGCCAAATCATGGCAGACAAACTCCCTAAAAAATTGGAAATTAAACGCATCATCATCGAAAAATTCGATTTTAGAAGCTACCGGCCATACACTATAATAGGCCGCATTATCAAAACCGCCAGCCTGGCCGTCAGCTACTTCGCGCTGGTAATTTTAGGCCGCCTCTTCAAATGCATGATCGACGAGCCTTACAGGGAATTTGTGAAAAATGACCTGCCACGCCTTTTGGCAGAGAACCTAACCGAATTCAGCTCGCCGCAATTTATCCGGGAATTGCTTAAAAAAGATGAAATCGTCCACTCGATTAACGAGACCTTTGTTAACATCCTAAAAGAAGAGCTCGCACCGACGAAAAAAGAAGCAGAGCAAAAGCCGGGCAATACAAGCAATGCCCCCTCCGAAGATAAACGAATTGAAGAAAATTTGGCCGCCTCAATAGAAAACCTGATACCCATATTAAAAACCTGTCCGCTGCAAGATCGTAAAGAAGTCGCTATGACGCTAAAGGGCCAAAGCATCACAAAAGATAGTCTGGAAAAATTGCTGCCCAAAAGATTTAACGGCAATAAAATTATGGCCGATCTGATTAAAACCGAACTCAAGAAGCTGCTCACAGAGGGAATGACCCAATTTTCACCGGAAAAATCCCTAAATATTTTTGCGGCCATACTCTCTTCCGCCGAAGACAGCCTTACTGCGGACGCGCACAAAGAGGCTTCCATAGATCAAGAGGAAACCTGCCGCGCTTGGGATAGAACCGCCAAAGAGGTCGACCTGCTGCTAACTATGCATCTGGAAAAAGGTGTTAAAGAAGGTATCGCCGAAGCCGGCGTAGCAATCACGCCCGCCTTGCAGGATAAAATTATCAAGACATTGCAATTTAGAGCCAAAAGGGATTATTTAAAAGGGGGCATGAGCCTTCCTTTAAATGACACCTTTGTCAGAAATCTGTTCATCAACCTGATTCATTCCGCTAACCAAACGCAAGAAACTCAATAACTCTTAGGGCCTGCAAGGAAATAACTGCCCATTTCAGCAACGCGAAAGCTCCCGCGA
>CAZCPS010000030.1:0-11019 GCA_964499895.1 uncultured bacterium
TCGTAGAAAATCAAGATCTTATTGAAATCAAAGCTTAAAAATGTACCGAGGCGAGTTTATGAAAATCTGGGCCATTGCTGACTTACATCTCTGTTTTGGCACGCCCGAAAAAAACATGGCGCACTTCGGCGGTAAATGGGTCGGCTATGCCGAAAAAATCAACGCCAACTGGCGGCGGAAGATCGGACCTGAGGATTTGGTCTTGATTCCGGGCGATATTTCATGGGCTCTAAAACTTGATCAGGCGCTCATCGATTTAAAGTGGCTGCATAATCTGCCCGGCATCAAGGTAATCATCAAGGGCAACCATGATTATTGGTGGCCGACATACAGCAAACTGCAAGCCGCTCTGCCCTCTTCGATTATAGCCCTCCGGAACAACAGCTTTACCTACAAAGACATTTCCATAGCCGGCGGCAGACTGTGGGACACTTCCGAATATAATTTTAGCAAATACATCGAATATATTGAAAATAAGCGGGCCAATCCCAAAGAAAAAAGATGCGATCCCTGGATCTTCCCCCGCGAAATCGAGCGCCTGAAATTAAGCCTTCAAAAGCTCGATCAAAATGCCGGAACAAAAATTTGCCTGACGCACTATCCGCCGATCGGAGCGGACCTGCAAACATCAACAGCTAGCCGCCTGATGGAAGAATACAAGATTAATTTCGCTCTTTTTGGCCATCTGCATAATATCAAAGATGGCGCGCTCCCCTTCGGCAGCAAAAATGGCGTTCGATATATTTGCTGTTCGGCGGATTATATCAATTTCGAGCCGGTTTCTATCGGTTAGGGCCCGTAAGGAAATAACTACCACATTTCAGAGAGCGCTAGGAAAATTGCCGAAAAAAAAGGAGCAGGCCCGGATCTTTTGTTCCGATTTCCTGATCTAACGGAATATCAATCCGCTGCTTTAAAAGATCTGAAATTTTATGCTCCATTTCATCTCTGTCCAATCGTCGGAAAAAATCGGCGGCGATTTCAAGCACTTCTTTCAAATCATTTTCAATCCGTAAACAGGGCAAAGTAATCTTAAGCAATTTCAAAAAAAGTTCGGGCGAACAGGCATGCACCATGAATTTTAGCACTTCGATTTGCAAATCCAAGTCTGTCTCGGTTAAAAAGCTGCACAGCAGCTTTTTAATGAGCAGATCAACTTCCTGCGGATCGGACGCGGAGATCAAATAGATGCGCAGAAAATCAAACCAGCGGCAGCCCTCAACAAAGGGATAAAAATCATCCAGAAGCTCGCTTGCGTAAATTAAATTATTAGATTCGATCTGATCAAAAATATAATCATAAAGAAAGCCTTCCAAATCATGCGCCACATGCTGTTGCAGCGCCAAAAACGCCGCCGTCGGGTGAATCTTGTTATCCATGCTCTTGGAAAGAAGATCGGAAAGCTGGGAGAGCACCGATTGCACCAGTTCATCGCTATCGTTTATGTCGGCATCATATAAAAAAATGCGATGGTCCAATTCGTCGCAAAAAAGCGAAAGCGAAAGTTTGGCGCTAAGTTTGCGCCATAGCTCAAAAATAATTAAATACAAATAATCTTGCTCGGCTTCTCTAAGTCCGGCGTAAAAACGGGCGGCAAGCTCCTCCGGCGTTTCCGACTCGTCAATCAGACGCAAAAATGAAGGTTTGTCCAATTTGACGCCCAGATTGACAAGCCGGTTAAAGAGCTCGCCAGCCGAAACTTGCCGCAAATCCTCGACTTGCCATGGCTGAGTCGCCAGATTTTCGCCTTCGGCTTTGCGCATCCTGATCAGATTAAAAAGGGCTTTTGTTTGCAGTTTCATCTTTTTTCACTTACCTATCCGGCCTAAGGGCCCGTAAGGAAATAACTACCACATTTCAGCTGCGCCAAAGCCCCAGGCTTGATCGATCGTAAAAAGGCCCTATATTTCTAATATTAGGTAGCGTGCGATCGGTCAATCGCGGGAGCTTTCGCGCTTCCCGAAATGGGCAGTTATTTCCTTACGGACCCTAAATATAAACACTAAACAATATATCGTCAAATAATCCACGCATAAGGTATAATTTTCTTCCCAATGGGCCTCAAGATTCGGATTTTCGGCAAGCTTAATGTTATTAAAAAACAAAAAAGCCTCATTTTTACTATTAGAAGTTATGATAGCTTTTACTCTACTATCTATCTGCAGCCTGCTTTTACTGCGCGGTCCGCTGCTTTTTTTCCAAAGAGAGCTAAAGACTTTAATCGAAATGGAGTATGACCGGCTTTCCGATATTGCCCTCTTTGAAATCCAGTCTGCCATGCGGCGCGGCGATATTTTATGGGAAGACATGCAAGAACAGAAGCTCTACAGACTAGGCGGCAAGCAGCTCTTTGTAATCGGGAAGTCGCCCTGCAAGATTCAAATGGGTTATACCATCGAAATCAAAAAAGAGATGAAACAGGATAATACCCTCTACCGGCTTTTAAAAATTTCTATTTTTTTAAACCGGGGCCCGCCCTTGCAAGGCGCTTGCCGTAAATATTTTTTAACCGCCTGCAGGATGCCGGCCGCGCAAAAAATTTAAGCTTATGCTCAAAAAAAAACAGCGCTTTACCATAATAGAAACTATCATCGCCCTTTTTTTAATGGCCATCCTTCTATCATTTGTATTTCGTTTCTTTGCCCAGGTTTTAGTAATCGAAGGGCAGATCGAAAAAGCCAGGGAAGAGGTTTTCCTTCGCAATGATCTACAGGTATGGCTCCATAGAATTTGTTCGCAGATAGCGCCATCTGATTTTAAAGCCTCCCCCCTGCAGCTCAATAAAAAGGAGCTGTCAGCCATATTCCATAATGGCATCGACATTAATCCACAGCTTGGCGGATATGTCAAAGCCCGCCTGTTTTTACAAAAAAATGAGCTGCTGCTTGAACTGACTTCCATAGATGACCCGACAGTCCGGCGGCAAATTCCGCTGGTTTCTAAAGTTTTTACAATTAATTATGCCATTGAAGACACTAGCAGCCAAAGATACCACAAATGGCCGAAGAAAAACGCAAAAAAGCCGCTGCTCCTGCATTTAAAGCTTACTATGGAAAATCAGGATGTTTTTAACTTTGCTTTTTTTCTGCCGACAGTAGAAAATTCTATTATTTATTTTAAGTCAAATTTATGAATATCGTCGGTTTTATCTCAGCTTTGTTAATCATGTTTTCCATTTCGCTCTCTTTTTTATTGGGCCGGCATGTCCAATCGGAACATTTACACCGCAGTTTTCATGGATACATGCAGGCCGAGCGGAACCTGCGCTCTTTTTGCGCCAAAAAATATTTACCCAAAGCCCCCCGTCCAAAAGAGGCTTCCGCCGCAAAGCCGGATGAGACCCGTGTAAAAAAAAACAAAAAAAAGCGCCAAAAAACCTATGACTGCGCCAAATTCAATTTAATGCCGCTCTTTATTGACAAAGTAAACCCGCAGTCTCGCCAAACATTTGCTCGTCTGCTAAGCGTTTTATATGGCGAGACTCTACTCAAAGACCCCGCCGTGAAAGAACAAATTATCACCGGGATGATTGAGGGAGCGCGGCGGCAGCTTTCCAAACAAACCGAAAAAGAGAAGCAGATAGTGGAGATCGAAAAGATCGCCATGACTGATAAAAGCTTACAGATTATTTATTATCAAATGCTTAAAGGCACCAAATTAGGCGGCCTGCCGGCGCTTTGCGACTTTGCCGCCTTTGAAACAAAACCTCAGAAGATTTGTATAAAACACGCGTCAGCGGAAGTTTTAACCGCTCTTTTAAACAGGCGGGCCGCTACGGAAATCATCAAAGCGCGCGAACTAAAAAAATTATCGTCTGCCGATTTAGAAAATCTTTTGCGCTCCATCCACTACCCTCTTTCGGAGAGCATCAGAGAGCATTTCAGCTTTGCCCACTTTAAAGTCAAAGCGCTTAAAACCAGACAGCTTTCAGGCTATGATAGCGGATCACAAATTCGCCTAAAGCGGCAAACCCCTATTTCATAATCTCGCCTATGTACATTTTTGAAGCATGATTTCAAAAATGTACATAGGCGAGATTATGGTGGTAATTATTTCCTTACAGGCCCTTATAAGGAAGAGACAACGAAAATGAGCTGCCCTCGGGCGACGAGCTGACATCTATTTTGCCATGATGTCTTTCGACGATGGTTTTAACAATGCTCAGTCCGAGGCCGGCTCCACCCATCTTTCTCGAACGCGCTTTGTCTACAGTATAAAACCGTTCGAAAATGTGGGCCAGGTCCTCTTCCGGAATGCCGATGCCCTGATCTGTAATGCTAATTTTGCACAAGTCTTTGGCTTCGACGGCAAGACTGATCAGAGCCGGATGCGCGGAGTATTTAACGGCGTTTTCTAAAAGATTCATAATCGCCATTTCCAGTAAATCTTCTTCCGCCTGAATCAAAAGATTTTCCCCCTCCAATAAAAGTTCGACTCGCGCATCGGGGAAAATAGCTTTAATTTGCTCAATGCAGCGACGCGATAGCCGGGCGATATCGCATTCGGACAAAGCAGTGCTTTTAAAATTATCCAGGTCTGAAAGTATCAGCAAACTTTTGACCAGGCGCTCCAGACGCAGGGAAGTTTTTAAAATTTTTTGCAAAACTTCTTTTAGCAAAGAAGGCGAAACGGTCTTCATATCATGCAAAGTTTCGGCAAAGCCGCGGATTACGGTAATCGGCGTACGAAGCTCATGCGCGGCATTGGCAATAAAATCTTTGCCCATTTCGATCAGACGGCTGTCCGATGTTTTATCCTGCAGCAGCAAAATGAGGCCGCCGCCAATCTTCGGCGAAGCGGTTAAATCAAGATAAAGGCCGCGCTTTTCCAGATAAATCGATTCACGGCACGATTCACTCTTAGCTTCGCTTTGCCGGCAGATTTCAAGGCATCGAAGAGGCAGCGGATCTTCGCCTAAAGTTGTAAAATTACGGCCAAGCAGCAATACCTTGGACTGGCACAGCATTTTGGCCGCTACTTCGTTGACATAAGTAATAAAGTTGTCCGAATCAAGAGCGATAATTCCTTCAGACAGAGTTTCCAAAATGGCCTCATGCTCTTTTTTTTGAGCCAAAAGCTGCTCAATATGGCTTTGCACCTGGCATGACAATGAATTGAGCGTACTGGAGAGTTCTTCAAACCGGCAATCGGCGCCTCTAGCCTTAATCACAATTTCCGGTAAAAACTCCACGCGTCCCTCGCGAAAGGGACGGATTGTCTGCAGGATGGAACAAATCGGCGCGCTAAAACGGCGATAGGCGGCATAGAGCATTAATGAGTAGAGTAAAATCAGAAGGCAGCCAAAGCCAAAAAAGATCGGTTTAAAGAGCTTGACAACTTCGGCTGCCGCGCTATCCGGATAAATTCGCTCCAAAATGAAGTGTTTATCAAAAGCATGAAAAGAATAACGCAAAAGGCGAGAGCCGTCCGTCTTGGCCGATTTGGCAAAACCTGTCGATTCAAAAAAAAGTTCACCGCTATAGGATCGCAGACGGACTAACTGGCCGCCGGGCAGATGTTCTTCCAGATAGTTGGGCATCATTGATTCCGAAGAAAGCTTCTTTAAACCGGAAGCCATTTTCACCAATTCCTTACTCTGCAATTTTACAATGATCGCCCGCGCCGGAGCGTCGGTCAGCATTAATATCGCGCCTAAGAAAACTATAAAAACACCAAAACAGAAAAAAAGCATCTTTTTCTGAAACGGAAAAGTAGTTTTAGCTTGCGGGATAGAAATTTTCATAGCCATCTTCGGTTATTAATATTGTATCTTCATAGCGTACGCCGCCAATGCCGGGGCGATAGAGTCCCGGCTCGATGGTCAGAGTCATGCCGGAGCGCAAAACCATGTCCCTGTTTTCGCCTTTACTGCTGATTGAAAAAAGCTCGTGGGTCGTAAGTCCGACGCCATGTCCCAAGGCATGCGTAAAAAGCTCTTCATGTCCATACTCTTTCAAAGCGGCATGCGCCGCCAGATCCAGCTCGCCAAGGGTTGTGCCGGGGCGGCACAATGATAACGCCCTGCTTTGCGCTTGTTTAACAGCCTCATAATCAGCTAAAAGAGTGCTTTTTTCAAGCAAGGCTACCCGCGTCATATCGGAATGATAGCCATCTACTACTACTCCAATATCCATTAATACGCCATCCCCTGCCGATAAAATCGTGCCATCGGGCTTATGGTGCGGTTCGGCGGCATTTTTGCCAAAACAAATTATCGGATCAAAGGCAAGTTTGTCCGCTCCCTCTTTAACGCAATAGATCTCAAACGCGCCGGCAAGCATTTTTTCGGAAACGCCCGGCTTCAATAATGTGCAGAGATGCAAATAGCCGCGATAGGCTATTCTCGCCGCGGATTTCATGGCGGCGATTTCTTTCGGATCTTTAATCAGGCGCAGGGCGTTAATCGGCCCTTTTTGCGGCACCAGCGCGAATCCGCCGCCAATTTTTTGCAAAACCGCCCGCAATTCAACAAAAGCATTATAGGTAAACAGAGCGCCGTCTACACCAATTTTCCCCGCATGGCCATCTTGCAGCAAAAAAGCCTCCAAGGCCGCGTCCTCTTTTTTTTCCACCCGGCAAACACCCCTTTTTTTTGCCGCCTCAAAATATCTGGAATCAACAAAGAGACAAACACTCTTTTTACCCACAGCGAGACGGCCGGCAGAAAGATCAAGCCCCGTCAAATAAAAGAGCGACACGCTATCTTCAAACAATAAATAGTCCAGCTCCAGCGCAAAAAGCAGCTTTTGCGTCTTTTGAATTCTATCGTCCATTTTTTTTATCTCTTTCTAAATAATGAGGCCAAGTCTTTTACTTTCAGGTGAATGGCTATCGGAGAACCCAACGGATCATATAGCCGCTCTTCAATATGCAGCAACCGCTCTAGAATAGCTTCAGCCTCGCCTCTTGTATAATGTTTATTTTTTTCCTTAATTCTTTGCGCTATTTTTCGTGCGCTCTTGCGTAAAAAAGCCATTTTCCAGGCATTGCCCTGTTTTTCTTCTTGCAAATCGAGAAGCAGCGCCAAAAAATCCTCCGCTTCAGCATAAAGCGGCATGGCATCAAGCGCAACGGTTGTTTTACCAATCGCGCGCGCCTCAAACCCGAACTCTAAAAGAGCTGCGGCAAAACCCTCTACGAAACGGGCGTCATCGATGGACACTTCCACAATTTGGGGAGTAAGCAGGGTTTCGGAAGCGGGCATCTTATGGCTTAAATTGTCATAAAAAATGCGGGCTCTCCCCGCATTCAAGTCAAGGAGCATCAGGCCTTCCTCGAAATTGAACCGGCGCATCTTTTGGAAATCGGAAACCAGATAATAGCCGCCGAGCACGCCGCCTAAAACATCATGCGCCGCGCAAGGTTCTGCCAAAAACTCCAGCTGCGCGCTTTCGGGCAGCTGTGCCGTTGGCCCATAGAGCGGCCGATAAGGGGTCTCAACAGTCTCTTGCGTAAAAGAGAGGTCCGGCAGCAGAGAGTCTTGCGGTAAAAACAGCTGTTCTACCGCCGTTTTAATATGCCGCCAAAAAAAAGACTGATCGCTAAAACGGATCTCTTTTTTTTGCGGATGGACATTTACATCGATCAGATCGGGACGGGTATTTAAGAAAAATAAAAAAACGGGATGGGCGTCTTCGGCAATGCGAGTGCCATACGCTTCTTTAATCGCTTGGGAAACAAAGGGCGAGAACACCTTGCGTTTATTAACAAAAAGATGCTGTCCCAGCCTGGTAAAACGGGTGTTTTGCGGCAGTCCCACAAAACCCTGCAATTCCAGGCCTTCCGCCCGATAATCAACAGAAACCGTTTTGGCTAAAAAATCCGGACCCAAAATTTCTCGCACCCTTTCTTCCATAGTAACGCTTTTGGTCTGCAGCACCGTTTTTTCATGGGATATCAAGGTAAAGTTTTTATGCGGGTAAGCCAGGGAAAGCTGCTCCACAATTCGGCTGATGGCCGCAATGCTCGCATTAACCGATTTTTGAAATTTTTTACGCACCGGCACATTGTAAAAGAGGTGGCGCACTTCGATTGAAGTGCCGCGGCGGCGGGAAGCTGTTTCAGAGGGCTGAATAACGCCTCCTTCCACAGCAATGCATACCGCTGCCCGGCCTTCTCCGGCAGAGGTGATCTTCATTTTGGAAACGGCGGCAATCGATGCTAGCGCCTCGCCGCGAAAGCCCATGGTCATTAACCGTGACAGATCATCAAAACTCGCAATTTTCGAAGTCGCGTGCCGTTGCAGTGACATGAGAGCGTCTTCGGGACTCATACCATGTCCGTCGTCATGCACTGCGATATAAAGAAGTCCGCCGCCCTTAATTTCGACAATAATGTTATTTGCCCCGGCGTCGAGCGCGTTTTCCACCAATTCCTTGACTACGCAGGCGGGATTTTCGATGACCTCGCCGGCGGCGATCTGATTCACGACATGCTCCGGCAGCAGCAAAATTGAAGACATTATTTACCTTTTTGCTACTATTCTATACAATTTATTTTTATGAAAACAGATGAAAAAGCACTCCATATTATTGAAGAATTAAAAAAGCATGGCTTTATAGCCTATTATGCCGGCGGTTGCGTACGCGATTTTTTGCTGGGCCACGCTTCGGAAGATATCGATATTGCCACCGACGCGCCGCCTGAGGCCATTCGCAAAATCTTTCCGCATACCGTGCCGGTAGGTATCGCTTTCGGCATACTGATCGTCATCATTGACAACCGTCAATATGAAGTTGCCACCTTCCGCAAAGAGACCCACCATATTAGCGGGCGATATCCCGAAAAGATTGAATTTACCTCCGCCGAAATGGACGCCATTCGCCGTGATTTCACCATTAACGGCCTTTTTTACGATCCAAAGACCGATAAGATCCATGATTTTGTCAATGGCCAAAAAGATTTGCGGAATAAAATTATTCGCGCGATCGGCAATCCGGAGGAACGCTTTTTTGAAGATCGTCTGCGCATGGTTCGCGCGGCAAGGTTCGCCGCCAGATTTGGGTTTGAAATCGAAATAAAAACATGGGAAGCCATTCAAAAATATGCAAAGGAACTCTTTCCGGCCGTTTCGATCGAGCGCATCTGGCATGAAATAACTAAAATGGCGCAAAAAAAGCACTTTAAAACTGCTTTGCACCTTCTTTTTGAGTCGGGTCTTTTTAAGGTCATTTTTCCGGAATTGAAAGATCTTGGCGCAAAGGAATTTGAAAAAAGAATCAGGCATATCGAAAAGTTCTCGGCCAAAATGCCGGTTATTATCCGTATTTTGGAGCTCTTTGAAAATTTTCCCCTGCAGGGTAGGTTACAGCTTGGAAGGCGGCTTAAGCTCTCCAATTATGATCTCAAGGTGATCGAATATATCGGCATGGTTCAAGACGGCAATGATTACTACTGGGCTAAAACCTATGCCAATGAATTCTTTGATCTCTATCTGGAAGCCGCGAGTATCCGGCTCGGAGCTCAAGAAAAGGAATTTTTTCTAAAAAAACATCATCAGAAACAGCAGCTTTTAGCGCCGCAAATTTTGCGCCTCAAAGAAAAGCGGCCGCTGGTCACTTCGCAAATGCTGCAAACAATCGGTATCCGGCCCGGCAAACAAATGGGCAATCTGCTCCAAATCGCGGAAGAGATCGCCGCTTGCCGGCATCTGGATGATGCCGCTGCCGTTCTGGAAATACTCAAAAAAGAGATTTCGCCCACAACTCCTTAATAGTAAATAATTTGCGGCTTATTACATAAAAATGCTACCATAAATTGCATTTTTCAATGTATAATGCCAACTATGACAACAAATAACCAATACATCTCTAGAATACTCAATCCTCCTAAAGAAAGTTATTTCTTATTAGGTCCCAGGGGGACGGGGAAATCAACTTGGCTTATTCATCAATATCCGAATGCAATCCGAATCGATTTGTTGCTGGGAGAGGAAGAAAGGCGTTTCGGCGCTTATCCGGAAAAAATTCGCGATGTGGCAGCCCCTTTGCCTGCAGGCTCCACTATTATTTTAGACGAAATTCAGCGAGTGCCCCGGCTTCTTCCCGAGATCCACTCTCTAATAGAAGAAAAAAGAGGAATTCAATACATCATGACCGGCAGCAGCTCCCGGAAGTTACGAAGATCGGTCAGCGATCTTTTAGGAGGGAGAGCTCTTCTTAGGCAAATGGGTCCCTTCCTGGCCTCTGAACTTAAAGAAAACTTTTCTTTGGAAAAGGCTTTAAAAACCGGCTTGATTCCCCTAATCTGGGAATCAACGAATCCGGAACAGCGCCTTTTAGACTATCTTTATTTATATTTACGGGAAGAAGTGCAAGCGGAAGGCCTTGTTCGCCAGATTGGCGACTTTTCCCGTTTTCTTGAAATATCCAGCTTTTCTCATGCTTCCGTTTGGACCACGGCCGATATCAGCCGAGAATCTAGCGTCAAACGAGCCACAGTGGATAACTACTTACATATTCTTGAAGACCTTTTATTAGCTTTTACACTGCCCGTTTTCTCAAGAAGAGCTAAGCGAAAATTGATAACTCATCCTAAATTTTATTTTTTTGATTCCGGTGTCTATCGAATTTTACGACCTCAAGGGATGCTCGACAGTTCTCAAGAAATTGAAGGATGGACATTGGAAGGGCTAGTGGCTCAACACCTGCGGAGTTGGGTCTTAGCTCAAAGCCGTCCGCATTCGCTTTCTTATTGGCGAACACAAACACACTTAGAGGTCGATTTCATCATTTATGGACCAAAAGGATTCTGGGCCATTGAAGTCAAACGAAGTCCGAATCTTGGGCCCGATGATGCAAGATCTCTTCTCGCTTTCAAAAAAGAATATCCGGAAGCTACCTGTTTATTTGTTGTCCGTGGGAAAAGGAGGGAGCGCTACCGTGGATTTCCCGTTATTCCCATGGAAGAATTTCTGCTGGGAATCACTCCTGAAAACCCTATTTTTTCTTAAAAAGGTTAACATTTTTTGATAACCAGAATGGTAGTATCGTCATTTTGCCGCCTTTTTTGACTAAAGGC
>CAZCPS010000031.1:0-10782 GCA_964499895.1 uncultured bacterium
GCGCCGTCGGCAACGCGATGGTCAAACACCAGGCAAACCGGCATGCGGCTCTGCAGGACAATACTGCCGTCCGCCGCTACTACCGCCTTTTTCTCGATGGCGCCCATCCCAATTATCGCTACCTCCGGAAAGTTAATGATCGGAATACCGAAAGCGACTTTAAAAATTCCAAAATTGGAAAGCGTAATAGTGCTGCCTTGCACATCATCCGGCATCAGCGCATTGCGGCGCGCCTTGTCGGCTAGAGCGCCGATCTGTTTAGCGATTTCAACAACCGAAAGCTCTTCAGATTGCTTGATCGGAGGCACCATAATGCCCCCTTCAACGCTCACGGCAAGCCCTAAATTGACATGCTCTTTAAGCACAATTTCACTACCGTCGACTTCGGCGTTTAATAGCGGAAAATCTTTAATTGCAGCAGCAATCGCTTTAGCTATAAAAGCTGTGATCGTCAGTTTGGCTCCATGCTTTTCAAAAAAGGCTTTTTTCTCCTTTTCGATCAGCTCCAGCATACCGGTCACATTAATTTCCACAAAGACCGAAGCCGGCGGCGCCTCACGAAAAGACCTGGTCAGATTTTCCGCGATCGCCTTGCGGAGCGGGCTCATTTTAATCCGCTTTTCTCCGCTTAACCCTTTTTTTTCACCCAGGCTCGCCGCTTTATGTAATTCGATGTCCTTTTTGGTCACCCGCCCGCCGGCGCCCGTACCCTTGATTTTTTCCAGTTCAGAAAGATGGATGCCCATTTCATGGGCCAGACGCAACACGGCCGGCGAAAAAAAACTGCCGCCGTCCATTGGATCCGCCCCCTCTTCACCCATAGCGAGCGTCGCCAGAAGGCCGCCAACCGCTACCGTCTCTCCGGCTGCGGCCGCGATCTTTTTCAGATAGCCTTTGCAGGGCGACGGAATTTCACTATTTACCTTTTCCGTCGAAACGATAAGCAGGGCTTCATCGGCTTCAAGCGGATCTCCCTCTTTTTTAAGCCATTCGATAATGACCGCTTCAACAATGCTCTCGCCCAGCTTGGGCAGCGTTACTTGTATTTCTTTCATATATCCGAATCCATCCATGTTGCCGCGTGATATTGTTCTTCATTGATCTCGCCCTCTTTTTTGGCGACAAAGACGGCGCCGACCGCATCGCCCAGCACATTGACCACCGTTGAAACCATCTCGCGCAGACGGTCCACACCGGCAACCAGCGCTATGCCTTCCAGAGGCAATCCAATCACTCCCAGCACCAGGCTCATCATTATCAGTCCGGTTCCGGGAATGCCCGCCGCGCCAACCGCCGCGAAAAGCGCCACTATGACCAATATCACCAGCTGCATGATCGAAAGTTCAATGCCATATGCCTGCGCTATAAATATCGCCGAAAGGGCCTGTCCGATCGCGCTGCCGTTCATGTTAATAGTCGATCCCAGGGAAAGAACAAAGCCGGAAATATCTTCCGAAACGCCCAAATGCTTGCGCGCGCATTCCAAAGAGACCGGCAAGGTCGCCGAAGAGCTGCAAGTAGTAAAAGCCAAAACAATCGCGTCTTTCATTCCTTTAAAAAAAGGAACCATTTTCACTTTGGACATATATTTCAAAATAAAACCAAAGACGAAAAAAAGTTGAAAGAGGCAGGCGATGTAATTGCAAATTAAAAATTTTACAAGCGGATAAATTACTTTCAGTCCGATTTCTCCTACCGTCACCGCAATCAGGGCGAAAACACCATAAGGCGCGATCATCATTACAAAATGCGTCAGCGTATTCATTGTATTAGCGAGCGATTCCAATACTTTCAAAAGCGGCAGCCCCTTTTCTTTCGTAAAAGTAATTGAGACGGCGAAAAGCACGGCAAAAATTATGATCTGTAAAATATTGCCTTCGGCAAAAGAGGCAAACGGGTTTGAGGGAATCAGCGAGAGAAAAAAGTCGCCGATCGCCAGCTGCGCCACGCCGGTCGCAATGACCGGCTGAGTGAGCATCAGCCCCGCTCCAGGTAAAATCAGGTAGCCTAAACAAATCGCTACGGAGGAAGCAATCAGCGTCGTAATCACATAGAAACTGATCGTCCGAAAGCCGATCCGCCCCAGCTTTTTTGGATCGTTGATGTGGCAAATCCCCACCACCAGCGATGAGAAGACAATCAGAACGACCAGCATGGTCATAAGACTCAAAAAAAGCGAGCCGAAAATTTTAAAAATATGCGCTTTGGGACCCAATATTAAACCGGCAATCACCCCTAACAGCAAACCTAATAAAATTTTGACCCAACTTTTCATAACTATTTCTTTTTATTTAACTCGTCGTTGTACATTTTTGAACTTTGAATTCAATAAGATCTTAGCCTTCTTTGATTTACGGCTTTTCCGCGGTAGGCTTGAATCAAGCCATCCGGAAAAGCCGTAAGTCAAAGAAGACCAAGAGCTTGCGGAAGTCATGTTTCAAAAATGTACAAAGACGAGTTTAACTTAAATTATTTACCTTTTCAATAATTTCCGCAATCAAGTTTTCAAAAACTTCAAAGCCTTCCACAATTTCCCAATCCATTTTGAGATAATAAACCGGCAAAGAAACGAGCTCTTTTAATTTGATTCTATCCTTTTCACTGCATAAAAGATATTCCCCGCCTGATTTTTTTACCATTTCAGAAAACGCTTTAAGTTTTTCCATAGAAGGAATCCTGTGATCCTTCAAAAAAAGTTTTGATAGCGCCCGCACCTGCAAACTTTCGACTTGCCGCTCAAAATTTTGCGGGCGCGCCAGACCGCAGAAGATGCCGCAACAGGAGCCGGGACGCAAAATTTTGCTTTGATTATCTAAATCCAAAACCGCCGACAGTTTCAGACGCGAGGCTATTATCGGCGCGACGCTATATTTGCGGATTTCAATCTTTTGCGAGGCCAACTCTAAAATATTGGCGTTGCTGATAATGATGTAGTCCGCTCTTTTTAAACCGGCAGGCCCTTCCCTGCAAAAACTTTTTTCACCAAACAGGTCGCCGCCATGCAGCATTATGACCTCAATGTCGCGGGACAAAGCGCGGTGCTGCATTCCATCATCTAAAATCAAGAGCCGAAAGCCCTCTTTTATTGCCATCTTGGCCGCCAGCGCTCTTTTGCGGCCGACAAACAAGCCGGCTTGCGGCAGCCTTGCCCGTAAAAGCGCCGCCTCATCGCCTATCTCCCGCCATGAATGCTTAGGTAAAGCTTTCGTCGGAATCTTTCGTTTTTCAAATTGCGACAAGTAGCCGCGCGAGAGCAGCGCCGTCGGCACCTGTTTACATAAACGCCTTGCCAACGCCAGCGCAAAGGGCGTCTTCCCGCTGCCGCCGGCCGCGATATTGCCCACGCTCACCACGCACGCCGAAACTTTTTTGGCCTTTAAAAAGCCGGTCTCATATCCCCGGTTTTTAATCGCGCTAAGTTTACGCCAACAAAAATTAATGGGCCTTTTCATTTTTTTGAAGCAGCCTTTTGTATTTTTTTAATCAGTTCCTTCGAATCGAAAAGAAGAGCTTCAATCATCTCGATTAAAATATGAATGGCGCACATATGCGCTTCCTGAATCCGGTCGGAAGTGGAAAAACCGCTTACCAGCCATTGTAAGTCGCAGCAGCCCAGCATCGCTCCGCCGGTCTTACCCAAAAAGGCAATCGTTTTCAGCCCTTTTTTGGCCGCCATCTCACAGCCGAGCTGTAAATTTTTAGAATTGCCGCTCGTTGTCAGCGCGATAAAAATATCGCCGGGATTACCGTGCGCTTCAATCGCTCTTGAAAAGACATATTCATAACCCACATCGTTAGCCACACAAGTTAAAAAGCCCTGCTCGCAAATAGCCATGGCGGGCAGCGCTTTTCTTTGCGCGCGGAAAAAACCGGCCAGCTCTTCGGAAAAATGCATAGCATCGCAGAGACTGCCGCCGTTGCCGGCGATAATAACTTTATTGCCGCTTTGATAGCACTCCGCAATCATTCCGGCAGCCGCTTCAATAAACTCAACCGCAAGCGGTTCTCTCAATGTTTCTATCGCCCTGACACCATTATTCACCGCGTCTAAAATCATCTCCTGCATGCCGATCTCCTTTTTAATTGGGTAAAAATTAAAGGACACTTATACTACAAGTGAAATTTTAAATCCAATTTACACATGATCTCCATCGCAATTGTCGGCGCCACCGGACTGGTTGGACGCGAACTAATTAAACTGCTGGAAAATTTTTCCACGCCCTTTTCTTTGCGCCTTTTCGCTTCAATTAAATCAGACGGCCGCGAAATATCTTTTCGCGGCGGCAAATTAACCGTCGAAAAATATGACCTGTCAAAAACTTGCGATATCGACTATCTCTTTTTTTGCGCCGGCAAAGCAATCTCTTCTTGCTTCATTCCCATGACGCGGGGCGTCTGCATTGACCTCTCTTCGGCTTTTCGAAACAACTTGGCCATTCCGCTTATCATTCCCGAGATCAACCTAAACGCGCTTAAAGCGCATCGGGTCATAGCTTCACCCAACTGCACCACCACCATCATGCTCATGGCGCTCTATCCGCTGCACCGGGCTTTTAAAATCAAGCGCATCGCGGCTGCCACCTACCAAGCCATGAGCGGCGGCGGATACAAATTGCTTGAAGAATTAAACTCAGGCAAAAAGGCGCTCTACCTGCATGACTCGCCGCAAAACGCTTTGGGCTATTCTGAAGAGGAGGTCAAGATGGTAAATGAGACGCAGAAAATTCTGGAAGATCCAACCATTAAAATAACCGCCTGCTGCGTACGGGTGCCAACGCCGCGCGTTCATTCCATGGCCTTGAATGTGGAATTCCATCTGCCGCCGACTTTATCTGCCGCGCGCCAACTTTTAGAAGCGTCGCCCTGCTTGCTCGTGGAAACCGACCATCTTTTTACGACGGAAATCGCCGAAGGGCAACATAAAACATTTATCGGCAGGCTGCGCTATGACATGACGCAAAGCAATACACTGGATCTGTGGGCGATGGGCGATCAGCTTTTAAAAGGGGCCGCTTTAAACGCATTCCAGATTTTGGAGAGCGTGATTGAAAGAGACTCGCCTGTTACCGGATGCATAAATTCCATATAAGCATGGCAGAGCATCATCTGCGGGGCATCCTTGCCGCCATATTTGACATCGCCGACAATCGGATGGCCGGCCGCTGACAGTTGCGCTCTAATCTGATGATAGCGGCCCGATAGCAGCTCAATTTGAAGCACGCAAATCTTTTCATTCCGGGCAACTACGGCGTAGCGCAAGGCGGCCTCTTTTGCCTTCGCGGCATCTTCCTCTATAACACGCGTCTTAAAATGCTCTTTTTTCAAAAAATGGCGCAAAGTGCCGCTCTCTTGCCGCAAACAACCTTCTACTTCGGCTAGATAAATTTTTACGACCTTTTGCTCGCGCAGGGCAGCGTTTAAACGGGAGAGGGCTTTCGAGGTTCTGGCAAAAAGGACAATGCCGCAAACCGGCTTGTCCAAACGGTGCACGGCATGCAGAAAAACATTGCCAGGCTTATTGTATTTTTGTTTTAAAAAGGCCTTACCCCAGCTTTCCAAACTTTCAGCTTCCGTATCATTGGGCTGGGTCAGCATGCCGCATGGTTTGCAGATTGCTAAAAGATGATTGTCGCAATAGAGGACTTCAGGCTCGCTGCCGGGTAACTTCATATAATAAAATGGTTGCGGCCATCGCGGCGTTTAAGGAATCGGCCGAGCCCCTCTGCGGGATACTAACCGGCATATCGCTATTTTCCATCCAGAGTTTCGAGAGGCCATACTGTTCGCTGCCGATAATAATGGCGATCCCTTTGGTCAAGTCAACTGAGGAATAGAGCTTTTTGGCGTGCGGCGTCGCCGCCACCGATAAAATCCCGGCCTGCCGCAAAAAAGAGAACATCTCTTCCGACGAGGCTTCGATCACCGGCACGGTAAAAAGTGTGCCGATGCTGGCACGCACCGTATTGGGATTATAGATATCGGTTACGGGATCGCAAACAATCAGAGCATCGCAGCCGGCGCCATCACAGGAGCGCAGCATGGTTCCCAGATTACCCGGTTTTTCGATGCTTTCGGCGATCATGAGAAAAGGGGCCTTTTTGTCCGCCAAAAGCCGCTCTAAATCGGCAAGATTGCGATGTCTTTTCCGGGCTATGGCCAAAAGTCCGTCAGGCCGGTCGCGATAGGAGATCTTTTCAAAAGCGGCACGAGAGCAACTGAAAGATGGCCTTTTATCAATCAACTTGAGTTCATTGTCTTTTAAGAAAAATTCTTCACAGTAGAAAATTGTTTCGATTTCGATGCCCGCTTCAACAGCTCTTTTAAGCTCGCGGTAGCCTTCAATCAAAAACAGATCTTCTTCATCGCGCACCTTTCTTTTGCGCAAATCTAAAACTCTTTTGATCTTGGGATTGGCCGTGCTGGTAATATCAGTCATTTGCGCTCCGGATAGCATAACTGCCCATCGGCAGCTCCCAACCGCTTTTGGCAGAAAGCAGCAGCTCGCCCTTCTCTTTGGCGCCCGAGAGCAATTGCGCCAGCACCGTTGGCGTAAAGCCGGGCGTATGGCAGGAAAAAACAATAAAACGGGGCGAGAGCTCAAAACACAAATCGATTAGCGGCACAATTTGCTCTTCAATTTTAAAGATCTCGTTTTGGGCGCCGCGGCCGAAAGTCGGCGGATCTAAAATTATGCCGTCATACACCATCTTACGCTTTATTTCGCGTTTTAAAAATTTAAAAACATCTTCCACGATCCAACGGATCGGAGCGGCCTCCAAACCGTTTAATTTGGCATTGCCGCGCGCTTGGGCCACCATAGGTTTCGAAGCGTCCACATGACACACTTTGGCGCCTTGCTTGGCGCAAAAGAGCGTCGCGCCGCCGGTATAGGCAAAGAGATTCAGAATGTTGTCGCAAGGAGAAATCAGCGGCGCCATTTTGCGCCATAGATACGCGTGCTCCGGAAAAATACCCAAATGGCCAAAATCGGTCGGCAGAATATGAAACTCCAAGCCTTCCAGGTTAACTCGCCATCGCTCCGGCACCGCCTCTTTTTTCTTCCAGCGCCGATCATCTTTACGGGAAAATTGCAGATCGGCCTTGTCCCAATATTTTTGCTCATATTTCTTTTTCCAAAAAGCGGTAGCGGAGGGGCGGGAGATTAAAAATTTGCCCACCTGTTCAAGCTTAAAGCCGTCGCCGCAGTCCAAAAGAGCATAATTATTTGACATGTTGAACCTTTTGCAAAAGAAGAGCCAGAGCCGTATTGATCGCAAATTCGGTAATCACGGGGCGATCACCCTTAAACAGAAAATGGTGCGCCTCAGCCGCTTGTCCGCGCGTTCCGATTCCGATCCAAACCGTTCCGACCGGTTTTTGATCGCTTCCGCCGGAAGGGCCGGAAATCCCGGAAATCGAGAGGGCTATATCCGCATCCGTTATCCGCAATAGGCCTTGCGCCATCTCTTGCACGGTCTCGGCCGAGACAGCCCCCTTTTCTTTCAGGGTTTTGGCCGACACTCCGAGCGCTTTTTCTTTCATGGCGTTGGAATAGGAGACAATCGAGCCTAAAAAATATTCCGAGCAGCCGGATATGGATGTAATTTTTGCCGCGAGTCCGCCGCCGCTGCAGGACTCAGCGCAAGCAAGCCGCTTTTTTTTGCGTAGGAAAGCATCATGCACAGCCTCTTCCAACAAGCCGTTTTGCGCTTTAAAGATATTGCCGGCGAATTTAGCGTGGATCTCTTTTTGCAATTGCTGTAGCGCCGCGGCATTTCCGGAAGAGAGGACCAGTCTGATCCTGCCGTGCGCGGGATAAATGCCGGAACTAACCCGGGGGTGGGCTCTAAGCAACGGATCGATCTCAACTTCCGAGAGGAGCATTAAATCAATAATCGCGCGATTTTGGCGCTCTCCCGCTACCAGAGAAATAACCGCCGCTTCAAACATGGGCTTCATTTCCGGCGGCACGCCGGGCAGCATGACAATCATAGCGCTCTTCTTCTGAATCAGCCGGCCGGGCGCGTAGCCGACCTTATTCGGGATTAACTCCCCTTCGCCTGCAAAAACTTGAGCGCATAAATCATCGACCGTGGGCCCAAGGCCGCCGGTCGTGATGATCAGATCGGCTCTTTTAGCCGCTTCTAAAAGCTCGTTTTCGATAATTTCCAATTGATCGGGAATCACCAGCGAACGGGCAACAAAACCACCCATTTCAAAGATCCGCCGGCCGATATAAGCGGCGTTGGAATTGACGCATATACCTTGCAGCAGTTCGTTTCCGATGGCAATAATTTCTATTTTACGCATATTTCCCTTCCTGCCTTGCAAAAGAGGCTGACATAGAGCACCCGGGCGATGCCGATGCAAATAAAAGTATCTGCCAAATTAAAGACCGGATATGAGTAGCCCCAAAAAGTAAAATGGAACATATCAATCACATGGCCATATACAACATGGTCTAAAATGTTACCGAGAGCACCCGTTAAAATAAAGAGCAAAGGCAATTTAAGCGCTTTCCGGTCTAAAAACTTCCGGATATATACATACAAGCCTATGGCGACGGCGATCCTGACTGCTAAAAGATATTTGGAATATCCGGCAAAAAGCCCCCAAGCCGCTCCCAAATTTTCCACATGATTGATCGAAAAGCTAATACCGCCAAACAAATTTTCAAAAATGCCGATACCGCCAAAGGGATAGACCGGCATCTGCCAACCCAAGGGCATAACGCAGCTATTAACAAATAATTTTAAGAGGGCATCGAGGCCAAATAAACCGCTAAAAAATAATAGCAATTTCCAGCTGACGCTACCTTTGTTCTTTTTCAAATTGTTCCTGTGCTTTTACAGTCATTGTTGCGTACGGAATAGCATCCAGTCTGGCCTTGGCGATCGATTCGCCGGTAATGTCGCATAGACCATAGGTGCCTTCCTCAATTTTTTCCAAAGCACGCTGAATCTGCCTTAACACGAAAAGTTCTTTGTTTGACAGCTCTAGGCTGATGGTCTTGTCAAAGTCATCAGTCCCTTCATCGGCCTGATGCTGGGAATAGCCTTTCGCGCCTTCGATTTCCTTTACTTCTTCAGTTGTTTCCTTAATTGAGCTATTAATTATTCTTTGGAGTTCAAGTAACTGCTTCTTATAGTGTTCTATTTCTGATTTTTTAAGCGCCATAAAAAATTTCCTCATTTTTATTAATTTGTAGTCCCTTTGGTATAGGGGGCATCGCCCCTATGCTTTCCATTAACTCGGCGACATTACGGAAGCGCTTATAAACGCAAGCAAAGCGAATATAGGCAATCACATCAATTTTGATGAGATGGCCCATAACCATTTCGCCCAGATGCTGCGAGTTTACTTCGCGAATATTCTTCTGCAGAAGCTCGCCCACAATTTTATTTACAATACCCCGAACCATGTCGTGAGAGACAGTAGAGTGATAGCAGGCAATATCCATGCCTCTTATCAACTTTTCTTTTGAAAAAGTTTCAAAAGTGCCATTTCGCTTACGCACGGAAATCGTCAGATCGGCCGTTTCAAAAGTGGTAAATCTGCCGCTGCATTTTAAACACTCCCGCCTTCTTTTGATGGTATTGCCTTCACTGATAACCCGGGAATCCGTTACTTTCGATTCCTCAAAGCTGCAAAATGGGCATTTCACGAAACCGCCTCCTTCCTCTTTTCATTCAACAAAAATGATTTTTATGCTTTTTCGACCTTTTTTGTGAAGCATTTTAACAAAAAGGCATAAAAAAAACCAACACAGGAAAAAATATAGATTGAATCAAATTATGTAAAAGAACCGCTCCTCGGCAAAGCGCCGCAGCGGGAAATTTCCAGCCGGTGCAAGGTCAGCATCGCGCAAATTACCCGCGGCTCCAATGCCTTGAAAACCGCCGATCCGGCTTTCAAGAAAAAGCTGCTCGCGCATATCGAAAAGTCATAAAATCAGACTTTTTTGCTTTTTTTTGCTCTTTTCAACTTTTTCATCATAGCTTCCTGCTCGCCCTTTTGCAAATATTTTAGCCGATTACCTAATGCTTTTAGCGCCTTTCGGGGCTTTTCAGCAAAGAGTATGGCATGAGCGATCGCGCCTGACTTTTCCGGAATTATTTGAAGAGCCGTCAATTCTTCGTTTAACTTACTCTCGCTCTTCTTGTTTAAGATCTTGACTCTGGTAAAGCGCTCCGGCAAAAGGCTTGTAAGAGATTCTGCAGATTTAAAACCGGATGAAAGACGCGAATAAGCGGAAGTTTCCAGACCGCATACCCAGTTGGCTAAAAATAGCTCTCTAAATAAGGCGTCGGTTTTCATAGATATAAGGCACTGCTCCATTTTTTTTTCAAAGTCTTTTTCTTCGGCTTTTAAGCTTTCTATCTTACTTTGAAAATTGTCCTCATTTTTCTTACTTTCAATTTCCAGCCATTGCTTAATAGAACTATATATGGATATTACCTGCGCGGTGCGATCTACGCTGCTCTTACAATGAATAATGGTTGGAATGTCAAGAAGGATTAATAGTAAAGCCGGCAAGACAACAGCATCCTCATTGGAACGGCGCTTGGCAGTCAGAACTTTTGCAGTCCTGTTTTTCAAAAATATCAACATGTTTCGGTCAAAGGCTGTGATATCTTTTTCCTTTAATCTGGTTTCAATCAACTTGTTTATTTTGGCAACCTCAAGTTTATTATGACCGGTTTCGGTCTCCGTATTAAGCGGCTTGCCTTTAACTCGACTTTGTACATTTTTAAGCTTTGATTTCAATAAGATCTTGATTTT
>CAZCPS010000032.1:0-10667 GCA_964499895.1 uncultured bacterium
GATCAATAAGGGCGGCGAGCTATCAGGTAATGTGCCCGGCAAGTCGATGCATATTTTTGAGACATTGCAGGTAGATGATGAGAATATGCGCTATCTTTTGCGCTATTATCCCAACGGTCCGCTCTTTAAAATATTGGATGTTGTGCGCGACAAGGCCGAACAGACCGGCTTTGACACTCTGCATCAGGGTAACGTGCCGCAAAAGATCTTTGAGATCGCTATGCTTGGTAAAAACCATGTTGTCCTCCGGCTGCCATGCCCAACCGTCCAATATTGTATTGATAAAGCGGTCATTATCGATGAGTACAAGGCGATGTTGCGCGCTCTGGATGCGGAAAAAAAACAAACGCATCTGGTTCTGAACTTTCAGGACTTGACTTCATGGAAAGAGAGCTCCCGCTGTCTGGTCTTGCAAAATCTGGCTAAAAACATTGAGTTCGACCATAAGCTTGCGGTTGTGACTTTGCCTAAAAATACCGACTTTTATTTCCAGACCGAAAGTTATCTGGAAGTAGGCAATACAAAAGAGTTTTGCGAGCAGCTCAAAAAGCAGGTTGTTGAAGAGGATAGCTGCGGCTTTTCACTGGTAAAGGGCCTTAGCCGCGAAAAGATCAGTTCGTTTATCGATCAGGTCATGCCCTTGATTTGCAAAACCTTTTTTTCAAACAAAAACGCTTTGCCGCGCAATGACCGTCTGGATTTTATCGAGATTTTCTATCACTTTTTGATCTTAAAGATCATAGAGCTGCTTGATGCCCATTCGATTGGTTTTGCCTGTAAGGACGCTCTGGATACCGGCGCCGCGGCCGCGGCCTCCTTTTTTGGCTTTATTAAACTGGTCAAAGGAGAGAAGTGGAGCAAAGAGGAATTGGACGCGCTAAAGTGGATGTTCTATGCGCCGGCTCTGATGGTTAGGGAGCGAACGATCGATGCGCAAAGATTTAACCGGCAGATTAGCGCTCTTTCTTGCATGGAGGTAGCCTTGGAGGGTAAGGCTAACAAGCTTACGAAACCTTTCACGGCGCTCTACGGTCCCAATTTCTTTGAATCGCTTACTGTGAACACCTGATCTTGCCCGCCTGTTGCGGTTTTGGGCGGGGCTCCGGCATTTGATTTGCCGGCTGCGAGACCATTTCTTCGTTATACAATTTCAATGAATCCAGAAGCTGGCTGACAGTGGTGAGCAGCTCAAGGAAGTCCTTTTTGAATTTCGGGCTGCCCATAATTCTAGCCCGTTCTTCGGGTTGTTCGGCCTTATCCAATACGATCGTGAGCCGTTCCAGAGCGGTAGTAATCGTGTCGACTTCCGTCTCGAAGTAGGTTTTAAACTCCTGCGGGGTGTCGAGCGCGGCTAGCTGATTGGCTCTGCGCGTTCGGGAGCGCTGCCAGTCTTTGCTATACTGGAAGAGCAGTCCATAATGGTTGATGTCATTCATCAAGGTGTCGGCCTTGGACATGATAGACGAAAAACGCAGATAGAGGTCGTCGCTTTTAATTAACTTGCCGAGCACCCCTTTGCCGGCGGCGATCGAATCGGTGATCGAGCGAATATTGGCCAGTGTTTGCGTGCCGTCGGTACTCATGGATTCGGAGACTTCGGCAATATTATCAAGAATAAAATCAAATTTGGCCACCATGGCATTATCTTCGATTTCCTGCAGGGCGTTGTGGACCAGATCCATGTTGTCTTTAAAAGCATCGATGGCTACTTTGGTTGAATCGATAAGTTGCTCCCGGTTGATAGTAGCAACCGCCTCTTCCACCTCACGCATGGCGCCGCCGAAGGATTCCAGGGCATTGGTTAATCCGGTCTGATTCTCCGTAAACCAGGTGTCGACATTTTTGACCGTTTTGCTAATCTGGCCGCTCATATTGGCGATGTTGTTTAAAGCGATTTCCACCGAGTCGGTCGATTGGGCGTAGAGAATTTCATCCTTTGAGACCGGTATCTCATCATGGCCCGGTTTAGGCGGGTGAGGAATAATCGCAACCGATTTTTCACCGAGCAATCCGGTTGTTTTAATGGTAATCTCATCGCTTTGGTAGAGTTTGACCATTGAGTCGATATGCATGGTTAGCTGATAGAGGTAAATCTGGTTTTGCGGTCCGGGCGGCAGCTGTCTGGCGTCTTTGATGATTTCAATCCTAGTTACCTCGCCGACTACTTTGCCGGCCAGCTTGACCTGCGTGCCGGTAGACAGGCCGGTAATGTTGGCGAATCGGACTTGCAAAACCTGCTTGCCGTCGCCAATTTGCGGTTCCATAAACAGAATGATTGATATGGCAACTACCATGGCAACCAGTACAAAAATACCGATAAGAATGTTTTTTTGCTGATCGTTCATGGAAGTCTCCTTCGCGCTCGCGGCGGATTTTGCAGGATGTTTTTTAAAAAGTTTATCACGGGGTCGTCTATTTGTAAAAATTTATCCGGAGTTTCGACAAAGGCAATTTTGCCATCCTTTTCCAGCGCCAGGCGGTCAGCTACAAAGAGCGCTGACTGAATGTCGTGGGTAACGATAATGCTAGTGCCTTTGAGTTCATTTTGCACTTTGACGATAAGTTCATTAATCTGGTTAGCCGTTATCGGATCCAGGCCGGTTGTCGGCTCGTCATAAAGCAGAATATTGGGACGATAGACGATTAAACGGGCTAGCGCGGCGCGTTTTTTCATGCCGCCGGAGAGATCCGAAGGCATTTTTTGTTCAATGCCTTTTAAGTCTACCATTTCGAGCGCTTCGGCAACTTTATCCTTTATCTCGGCTTTACTATATTTTTTGCCGGTTTTACTGTTGCCATGCTGCGTAAGATAAAAACCGACATTTTCTTCGATATTCATGGAATCAAAGAGCGCTGAACTCTGAAAGAGCATGCCCATATTTTTTACTATTTTATAGCGGGCCTCTTTTTTTAAAGAGGTAATGTTGACGCCGTTGATGATGACTTGCCCTCTATCCGGTTTTTCAATGCCGATAATTTGGCGCAGCAAGACACTTTTGCCCACGCCCGACCGGCCGAGGATAACTAGCGTTTCTCCGCTTTGCACATCGAGGCTTAGGCCTTTGAGCACTTCGATCGTCCCATACTTTTTCCAGAGATTTTGCATTTTTATCATCAGAAAAACCCGCTTAGTATTTTTTGGTGCAGCGAATTGAGCGCGATGGTGAGCAGAAAATCGGAGACTAATATCGAGATGTAGCTAATAACCACACTTTGGGTAGTCGAAGAGCCTACGCCGGCCGCGCCGCCCCTGGTTTGCATGCCTTTATAGCAGCAGATGGTCACCAGCAATATGCCGAAGATAAAAGCTTTTGCGACCCCGGAAAACAGATCGAAGCCCGAAATATGCAGCGGCATGGGGTCGAAATATTCGCTAGCCGGCATTTGGAAGTAAAAAACGGAAATGAGGTAACCGCCGAAAATACCCATCAGAATGCTATAAATGGTTAATAGCGGAACCATGATAAAGCCGGCAATGTAGCGCGGCGCTATCAGGTAGGCGTTGGGGTTGATCGCCATTGTTTGCAGAGCATCCATCTGTTCGGTAACCCGCATGGTGCCCAGTTCGGCGCACATGGCCGATCCGACACGGCCGGTAACCATCAGCGCGGTAAGCACCGGTCCAAGCTCGGTGATCATGGCCTTGGCGACCATAATGCCCGTAACGCCGGCAAAACCCTTGTCGCTAAGCTGATAAAAGGACTGCGCGGCCAGAATGATGCCCGTAGAAAGCCCGGTTACCGTCACTACAATCAAAGAGAGCACGCCGATATTGTAAAATTGTTCACGCAGCAAGGGCCATGAGGGTGGGTTTTTCCAGCTGGAGACCGTAACCTCGCCGATCAGCGCCGCATAGCGGCCGAGCGATTCAAAAAAAGAGAAAAAATCGTTTTTTATAGCTTCAAAAATGGAAAATTGCGTTTCAGCTTTTCTCTTTTTCATCTAATATCCTTAGATTTAACAATATAGCAGTAAAGCTCTGGCTCTTCATAATTTCGGATTGTAAACAAAGGGCATTTTCCTTGCAAAAGAAAGTTAAAAAAGAATTTGAAAAGCGGTTAATTTATATAATTGTCGATCGGCGCGTCAAAAGGCAAATGGCCGATAATCCCGTCGGCGGCCTCTCTTTGAGCAATTCCATATTCATATTTACGGTCGTAATAGGCGAGCATAAGTTTTGTGCCCTCTTCATATTGATCTGTGGCTAAATAATGCAGGGCAATATTTAGCCGTTCGCCGCCCAACTGCTTGTTGAGGCATATTAGAGCTTTCTTTATCGCCTCTTTAGGAAAAGAACTATAGACCTTAAGTATGCGCTTCATTCGGCCTTCGTAAGTATCTTCTACTACCAGTGCCTTGGAAAGAGTCATTCGGTTAAAGAGCGCGTCAGGTATGCGGATGCGGCCGATAAAACGGCTTTCATCTTCGAGAAAGAGCTTCTCATCCTTGCTGAAAAAAAGCTCTTGAGCTAGCAGGTTCTCAAAATGTTCCTGCGTGGGTTGGGTGGATTGCAAGCCGCCGAAAACCGAGCCTTTGTGCCGGGCCAGTTTTTCGAGGTCGATGGCCATAGCGCCGGCTTGTTGCAGCCGTGCGATTACCTCGGTCTTGCCGCTGCCGGTTTTACCGGAAAGGATAATGATATTGTAGGGGAGTTCGAACCTTGCGCGTACCCAGTTGCGGTAGCTTTTATACCCGCCTTTAAGCAGGCGGACATTATATCCAAGCAGGTGGTAGAGATGGCCGATGCTTTGGCTGCGCATGCCGCCTCTCGCGCAATAAATGACAACTTCCTGAGAGTTGTTGATATGGGTTTCGGCGGCTTTGGTCAGTCTGGAGAGCGAGACCATTAAAAGGCCGGCTTTGATAGCCGCCTGAGAGCCGTTTTGTTTGTAAATAGTACCGACTGCCGCCCGTTCTTCATTGGAAAAGAGCGGAATATTGATGGCGCTTGGAATGTGCCCGCCGGCAAATTCGGCCGGCGAACGCACATCTATAAAAACGCTCTCCAAAGAGGGCGTATAATCTTGCGCATTAAGAGGCTGAAGCAATGCTTTCGTCCAATTTTCTAAGGCCGGCAATCGCTTGACGATATTCTTCAATGGCAGATCGGTAGACATTTAAAAATCTTTCATTCGCCGATTTTAGCGCTTCCAATTCCTCTTTTTTTCCGCCCAGATCGGTGTCGAAACTGTTATAAGGTGTTAAAACGGCTTCTTTCAAGTTTGTGACAATATGGTTAGCGCCAAGATTTAGCATTTCCTTGTAGCCGGGCAGATAGAGTCCGAGCAGGGACATGGAGCCTTGGGCGCAAGCGGAAATCGTAGGCACGAAGGCTTTTTCATCAGAATTTTCAGATCGCTTTTTATAATTGCGCGAAATTTCCGATTCGAGCAACAAGCTCTGTTCTTCAGTAATGTTTTGCAGCGCAAAGCCAAGCTTTTGAAATTCATGGCATAGCTCATTAAATTGCGCGGTAACGCTTCTTCCCTGAATATTTGCGGCGCTCATTTTTTACTCCTTTTTTATACGCGAATTGTTGCTTGCTGGCAGGCGTCATGAATGTCTACCAGCTCTTTAATTGCCCGGGTAGCTTCAATCTTGCCGGTATGCTGCGCCTTGAGGTCGCGGCATTTTGCGTCAAAGCTGCTTTTTGTTCTTTCTGCGCGATCTGACGACAAGGCCAGTTTGGCTTGCGCCCGGTGCGTTTTGCTCTCGGCTCTGCTGTCTTGTAAATTGAAAGCGGTTTTCATGATGACCAGACTTCCTTCGGCTAGTTTGGCGAGCGGAAATTGCGCTGCGATTTGCGAGGCGGCTATCCGCCAGCCGATAGCACCCGCGCCAAACAGCGCGATTTGGGCGGCCAGGTATGTGTTTTTGGCAAGCTTGCCGCTATGCTGATCTTCAATGGTAATCTTGTTGATTTTATCCTTAAAATAGCCGTCGAAAAGTCCCGATAGGCCGGATAGCAGCATGGTCGAGCCGGCGGCGATGGCGCCTTGCGAGACAAAATAAGCGCCGACTGCGATAAAGGCTGCTGAAGAGGCGTAGGTTGCGGCCGTTTTGTATACGGCGTTGGCCTCTTCGGCGCTTTTACAGTTTTGCGCTTCTAAAAAGTTCTTTGTTTCTTCTTCGGAACTCTCTTCCATTTCCTTCGAAGACTGATTCATGAGCCGCTTTAAAAGCGAATAATATTGCTTCATCAGCATTTCCTGTTCGGCCAGCGACTCTATGGCTTGATATGTCAGCGTGGCGTCATTTTGCGCTTTCAGTCTGATCGTATTGGAACTGCTGCTATGGGGCTCAATTTGGCTTTTTGCGATCGAACTTTTTCCGTATTCCGGCAGTATCGGCCTCGGCGCCAGGCTTGTTGCAACGGCGGCGGGGATGATAACCTTTTTACTGCGCTCAATTTGTTCGATTGTAGTATTCATGTCTACTCCCAAATAGAATTTAAACCAAACGGCAAATTAGTTTGCACGCACCGTTTTTTGGCGTTGGCGAGCGCTACCAGAGCCTCTTTGGGCTTGGCGAGCGCTAAAAGGCATTCGGCCGCGTGAAAGTGGGGATGCGGGCTTATTTTATCCATAACCGACAGAATGCTCCAGCTTTGCAGGGCTGACTTATAGTTGCGGTCGGCTTGCTGCGCGGATGCCAGCGCGTGCCAATAGTTCAGATTCCATGGAAATTGCTCCAGCAGGTCGCTAAATAATTTTTCGGCCTTGGTATAAAATCCGTTTTCATAATAAAAATAGGCCGTTTGATAAAGGCTATTTTCCAAGGTTATTTTCCTGATCTTTGGATGATGTTTTTAATGAGTTGGTCAATGCGGTCTAAAATCTTCATGGCGATTTTAGTGATTTCAAGGAGGTCGGTTTTTAGCGATTGGAGCTCGCCCATCGCCATGGTAGCCTCTTGCTGCAGCTGCGAGCATTTGGTTTGAAGGCGGCGGGTGATGCCGTTAATTTCTTCGCGGGTCAAAACCGTTTTATCTTTGGGAGCCAATCCCATGTCCGCCGCTTTTTTAAGAATATCGAGAATATCGGAATCGTTTCGTAAATCGATTGAGCTCTCTTTTTTATCAACTTCTTCCAGTTTGTCGGTCAGGCGGTTTAAAAGAGTCGTAAACTCCTTCATTTCTTGCAGTTTTGCTCTATTTTCGTTTAACGCGTTCTGTCCTTTTTCAAGCATATTGGCGCGGCAGGGTTTATATACATTTTCCAGAAAATTATAGGCCAGGCTGGCGTTTTGCTCTCCGACCTGAGCGATCGCCTGCTGGGCTGTCGGAATCGGTTCTAAAAGTTTTGGATTGGTGTCTGCTGGGATATTGGTTGCTTCAGGTAAAGCTGCCACGGCGTTTGCTTCTTCATATCGTGATAAAGGTGTTGGCATAAATTTGGTCCTCCCATATCTTTACAGAGCTTATTATAGATCATGAGAGATTTAAATGCTCCTGTTTTTTAAAAAACAAGTAAAGAAAGCGTTAATTTATAAAAAGAAAATTTTAATAGCTATGCGACCACTTGAGGGCGAATTTGCCCTGTTCCTGTTCTTGCTGGGTTTGCGCTCCAAAAACAAAACCATGGGCGAGGTCGACATCGACGATCGCATTGGTGCTGCCCTGTTCGAGGCCCTGGCTGATTGAGACCAGAATGCCGTGCGTCAGATATTTGCCGATTTGGAGGGCTACGCGGTCGGGATCGTCTGTCTCCACCGCCGGTGTGGCGATGATGTTGAAGCGGTCAACGCCGAGTGTTTTTCTGGTAATTTCCATAAGGCTTGGCGCGTCCGTGAAGGAGGCGAGCGTGGCCGAGAGAATCATGGCCTGCATGCCGGAAATTTCGCCGATTTCTTTTCCGAAAAGCAGATAGGAAAAAATCGAACTTTGCGGCAGGGCCGGTATCGAGTCAAAGGAGAGGGCGGGGTTGTTAAGAGCTCCTTTTAAGCGGGCGAAAATCACATGCCCGCCGACATCTACTTTGCCGCTTAAATTAATTGAGGGCAAAGTTTTCTCCATTCCTGAAAAAGTCACGCTGCCTTCTGTCAGATCGAAATATCTGCCGGAGAAGAAATAGCTGCCGCGGATCAGTTCCAGGGTGCCCGCCGGTTTGAGTCCGGCAATGGTGCCGCCGACATGGAAATTGCCTTTCCATGTCGAGTCAAGGCCGCGCCCGATAATATATATTTGGTTTTTGGTGGCAACGGTAATATCCAGGTTGACCGGATAGAGAATCGGACTTTTAACTATTTCATCTTTGATGGATTTTTTTGGGGGCCGGTTTGAGAATTCAATATTGAGCGAGGGGATTTGTACGCTCAGTTTGTTCGGAATGGAAAGATCGCTTTCGGCGATTGTCAACGCTCCTTTGGCCGTCGCTCCATGAATGTTGCCGGAAAATTTTATCGTTCCGTCCGCTTTGGTTTTAACAAAATCGGTGTTGACGACAGAGAGATCGGATAGCTCGGCTTGCAGCGTAAACGGCAGCAGGGGCGAGGCCAGAATATCGCCTTGCATTTGCAGGGTGCCGCCGGTGGGGTCTTTGGCTTCAAATGAAACCACTTTGATTTTTCGGTTTTGGGCTTGCAAGTTGGCTTTAATTTCTTCCAGGTATGTGCCGGTATAGTAGTTTTCGTAGACGCCTTCATCCATGGTCAGGGTGCCATCTATTTTTGGATTTTGCAGTGTGTTGGAGAGGGATAGTTCGGCTTTAAGAGCTCCTTCGATACGGTGGTAGCCCATGTCGAAAAAGTCGAGAAACTCTTCGACTCTTCCGTTAAAGGCGAGGCTGGCCGAAATGGGCTTTTGAGTATGCAGGGCATATTTTCCGCCTTGCAGGGGCAGACTGGCTTTTAGTGTGAAAAGCTCAGCTTCCCTAACAATGAAATTGGCGTCGGCAACCAAGGTGTTGTTTTCAATTTTTGCAAAAAGAACGCCCCTGGCATTTAGCTGCTCGCCCGCCTCCAAAGCCGCCATTTGCGCTTCATTGATGATTAGCTCCAGAGCGCCTTCGGTTTTTTTATCTCGCAAGACAACATCCATTTGAAGATCGGCCGAGCCGGAGGCGATGATTTCCCATGGCAGGAAGGCGGCCGCTTCCAGCGGAAAATTTTTAGCCTGAATATGCGCTTCGATGGAGGGCTTGATGTAAATGATATTGGCATATAAAAAGCCCTCTTCGAAGGCCAGCCGCAGATTGGAGAGAGTTAAAGCGCCGGGGGTTAGCGAAAGGGCGATGTTGCCTTGCGAGGAGAAAGGTTTTTCAAAACAATGGCCGGAAAGGCTCGCGATATCAAACGAAAGGGCCCGTGCCGCATATTCCCAGTTGCCGTCGGCCTTTAGAAAGCAGGGCTTGGACCTACTGCCTTGCAGCTGCATGGAAAAAGGGTGGACACCATATATATTAGCGGTTTTTAGTGTAATTTGGTCGAAGCGTTCATCTTGATATTGCACATTCGCTGCGTAAAGTTCGATGGAGCCGTCTATTTTAGTCAAGATGTTGGTTAGCGAAAGCTGGGCTGTAATTTTTTGCGCCAGAATATCTTGAAAAGCCGGTTCCTGCAAATCAATGGAAAAAGAACCGTTACCACCGGCCAATTTTCCCATGCAGTTCGCTTCCTTAAAGCTAATACCGAAGAAACTTTCATTTTTTAAATGGCCCTGAATGGTGCCGCCAAGCGTTTGCTCGCCAAAGGTGAAACCGGCCTTGAAAGTATTTTCTTTAAAGGCAAGAGCGGCCTCTTTGACCTCGATATGGGTGTGATAGTCCCAATCAAGCTTGCTCTGCAGGGATAACGGCATATCTTGATAGCTGCCGTTTGCGGTGAGCGCTCCTTGAATTTGCTTAGCGCCGGCTTGGCCGGAAATAAAGAGCGACATATTTTCAAACCGCTCATTTCCCATCTGTATTAAAGGAGCGCTTAATTTGCTTTCATAGTCAAGTGTGTCGCCATTTTGGCCGGCACACAGGTTGTAGGATAGAATGCCGCCAAGCTTTGGATAAAAATGAGAGAGGTCTTCGGTTGTGCCGGAAAGTTCCATTTTTTGCAAAACGCCCCTGTTCGAAAAGAGGGCGGATCCGGTCGCGAAAAGAAAGCCGTTTTTAAATTTGATCTTTTCCAAAGAGAGTTCGCTTGCCGTTAATTGTCCTTTAGCCTTGATTTCGGCCGGCAGCGCCAGAATCGGCGATAGATCGTTTGGCACTTTTGTAAAATCAAAGAGTTTGGCTGTGATAGTGACGCCAATCGGCGCGCTGCCCTCTATGCCGAAGTAAGTGTCCCATGGGCCATTCAGGGCGATTTTTCCTGAAAGCGCGGCGCCAAGATCGGTGCAAGGCAGCGCCTTGGCTGTTTCAAGGTTGCCATCCAGATAAAGGCGCAGGGAGCGATTGTTTTTTAGTGCCAGCGCTTCTATTTTTATATAGGATTTTTTGAAAGATTCTCTTGTCGCCCTAGCGCGTAAAAAGATCCGGCGGCCGTTTTTGGCGATCAGTGCTTTGCCGGAAACCGATATGTCGACGGCGCTCTTGCCTGGGCAGTCTAAATGCAGACGCGTGAGAGTAAATGAGCGAATATTAATGCGCAGCGGCGGCTCGATCCAGCCGGAGCTACCTCGCTTTGCAAGCGGAGAGGGTGGCGTGGCAGTGCTGCGGGGGCGGATTGCGAGGTCTTGG